>JBGSLP010000354.1:0-10599 GCA_041740655.1 Alphaproteobacteria bacterium | reverse complement strand
ATCGCCGAAAAGGTCGGCGACGTATGGCTCATAACCCGACCGGCGAGCAGACTCGGCAAGGGCGCGACCCGAAAACGCGGCGATCAGGATCGGGCCGTTCGGCATGGCCCTCAGGAGTCGATGGTTTTCGCCAGTTCGTAGGCGTCGCGGAAATCGAGCGCCAGGATTTCGCCGGACTCGATCATTTTGCGGAACAGCCCGGCCTGCGTCTGGTATTTTACGTTGCCAATGGCGAGAGCGCCCAAGCCAACCGCGTGGCCGTAGCCGATGGGCTTGCCGTTGTCGAACAGGTCGACGCCCTCCACGCCCAGCGGCGGCACGGCGTTCACGTCGCCAGCGACAAGCAGATGCTTGCAGTTCTTCAGGTTCTCGGCGCTCAGAACGCGGCGACCGGCGGCGGCGCAGGCGAGAATGACCTCGGACTGCTCAGCGAGCGCGGTTTTCTTTTCCTCGGTGGAGCCGTCCACGCCCTCGGTTGTGACGCCAAAGCGCGCTTTCATATCATCCGCCGCCTGCTGCACGCGGGTCGCGCCGTCATGCCCGGCAAGCTTCACGATGGCGCCCTCGGATGCGGCGATGACGGCCGAGCAGAAGCCGACCACCCCCGTCGCGCCGAAAACGGTCACGCGAACGCCGGAGAGGCCGCGCACGAAATGCTTCTTCAGCAGTTTCTTTGTGCAGGCGACCATGGCGGCGGCGGTCGTGAACGAGCCGGCCGGATCGGCGAAAACCGACAGCTGGAAGGGCGGCACCATCGCGTCTTTGGCCTGTTGCATCATGTCCAGCGCCTGAATGGTGTTCTTGCCCGCGATGAACAAACCCGTGCGCGGTCCGTCCGACGGCGCGCGTGAGAAGATCGCGTCCTGCGTGAGCGTACGCACTTCTTCCATGGTCACATTCGTGTACGGGATGCACGCATTGAAGCCAGCGTCGAGCGCCATGTTCACATCGAACGGGCTCATATGCTTGAGAGGCGTGATCATGTGAAGAATGGCGGGATTGGACATGGCGGCGCTTTCCAGGCTGGACGTTGATACGTCGTTATTATTTCACCGTTTCGGATTTCACAGTCTCGGCAGTCCGAAACGCTGCCTTGCCAACGTGTGTTGTGGCGCCCGTATTGCGGCCCGTGCAGATAAGAAAACGCAAATTCTCCTCGCCCGCCCAGCGCCGCTTGGCTGCATCCAGAACCGTTTGCGCCTCCTCGCTGGAGCTTAAAAACGCAAAGCCGGTCGGCCCCCAAGACGTTTGACCAACCCCGTGTACTCCAAGCGCTTCCAGCCAAGCAAGAACTTTGGCGACGCTCTGGCTGGTAAACCGCCGGCCTTCCTGGTAAGGCGCGAAATAGTCGCCCATCTGGCGCTGCAACTCCGCAACGGCGCCGCCGAAACCAGCAATATCTTTCTCGGCGAGCGCGGGCATAGCCTGCATGAGCACTAGGCGGCACATATCGGCGGCGACATTCGCAGGCGCGGGCGGGAGCGCCTGAAACGCGGACATTTCATCCTGGCCGGAGCGCCCCGTCATCGACGTATCGAAGATGAGCAGTACGCGCCATTCTGGAGGAAAAGGCAGCCGCGCTATTACGGGCGGCAGCGAACCATCCGGCCCGCGTCCGCCGTCCAGCACCACGCCGCCGCCATCGAATACGCCGACGCCTATGCCGGAGCGATTGCCGCGATCGAGCAGCTTTGCGATATCGCGCGTGGTCACGGCAAGCTTTTCGAGCGCGCAGAACGCCGCGCCCGTCGCAAGCGCCAGTTGAGTGCCGGAGCCGAAGCCGATGTGACTCGGAATCGCGCGATCAATCACGGCGCGATAATTTGGTCGTCGCCCGAAATGCGTCGCCAGCGCCTCCAGAAACCGCCTCACGCGCTCAGCCTCGGGGCCAGACACGTGGAGCCCATCGGCGCGCGCTATGCGAAGTCTGGTCGATGGCCGGTTGAGCGCGAGCCCAAGGCTGCCGAATTTTCGGCCCAGCCCGAAATTCAGATCGAGGAAACCCAGATGCAGCCTTGCTGGCGCCTTTACGGTGATTTCATCCATGAGCGACTTCTTTCGCGCCGATCGTGCAGCGCATGGCGATTTTGCAATATACACTCTATAGTATGGCGCTTGTTCTAGCTGAGAAAATGATCATGAGCGAAAAAACACCCGAGAAAACGTATTCCCCGGAAGAAATCACGACCAAGCTGTCGTCCGCGCTGCCGCATTGGAAGTATGAGGATGGCTGGATCAAGCGCACCTATCGCACGCATAGCTGGAAGGGCACGCTGATGGTCATCAATACCGTCGGCCATCTGGCCGAGGCGGCCTGGCACCACCCGGACATCACCGCATCCTATGCATGGGTTGAGGTTCGCCTGTCGACGCATTCGGCGAAGGGCATAACCGACAAGGATTTCGAGTTGGCCCGCAAGATCGAGGATGTGGTGGGTTGGCAGCCCGCGACGGAAGGCGGCTCGCTCGAAGGAACGCCAGAGAAAGACGCGCGCTTCTCGTACATAAAGTATGATTAAGCGCCGTCTTTACTTGGACTAGCGGGGGATTTGCGATGCGCAGAATGAGGTTGACGACCTCCTCCTTTGGGTTTAGCCGAGCGGCATGACAGCATTTATCAAAGGCGCACCAGCCACCCTAGACAAGGCGCTTGATCGCGCAGGAGAAATCCTGCGGACCGCGAAAGCGCCGGTCATTGCAGGAACGGGCGCCGATATCGCTGGCGTCCGCTCGGCCATCAGCCTTGCGCAACTCATCGGCGGCGTCTTCGACATGGGCGGCGCGGCGCTGGAAACGCGGCCAATGCAGCAACGCCGCCTTATGTACACCACGCCGCGAGAGGCGAAAGCCCGCGCCGACATGGTGCTGACAATTGGCGATGAGGCGGCCCGTTACGCCGCCGCAAACCTTGCCGACGCGCCGAAACTCGGCCGCGAAGGGTTCCAGTCCAAGCCGCGCATCATCATGTGCGCGGGCGCGAGCAGCGACAGCGTGCGGGCCGCGAAAGCGCTTGAGGCATCACGCGAGCGCCTTCCCGGATTAATCGGTGGCCTGATAGCCGCCGTGAAAGGGGTTCCTGTCGCAAATTCGCACTCAGGCATCGCGGTAGCGGATTTCAAAGCGCTTGCGGAGACGCTCAAGGGCGCGCAGTTCGGCGTAATTGTGTGGTCACCATCAGACCTCGATCCGATGGTCGCCGAGGCTTTGATGATGCTCATCGACGCGCTGAATGCATCGACACGGTTTACCTCGCTGATGCTGCCGCAGGGAGATAACGCGCGCGGCGTCGCCGATGCGGCCTTATGGACAACGGGTTTTCCGTCGCGCATCAGCTTCGCTCAGGGGCAGGCCGAATACGATCCATGGCGGTTCGACGCGCAGCGGCTTATCAACTCGGGCGAGTGCGACGCAGCCATCTGGCTGGCAGCCTTTCGCCCGGTTGCGCCGCAATGGACGGGAACGCCGCTGCTCATCGCCCTGACAGGGCCGGGCATCGCGTTTGGGCGACCGCCGGAAGTGCATTTCAGCATTGGCAAACCCGGCGTCGACCACTCGGGCGAATATTACGACGCGGCGGCGGATGGGCTGATCTCGGTCACCGCCCCGGCGTCGGACAAGCTCAGCGCTGCGAAGGCGCTCGATGCGCTGGCGTTGCGAGTGGAAAGGCGGGCCGCGTGATCCATCTCAAAGGCGGTCGCGTCATTGACCCCGCCAACAAGCGCGACGCCGTTGGAGACGTATTCATCGCGAACGGCCGCATCGCCGCGCACGATCCAAACGCCAGATACGCAACCATCGACGTGAGTGGCAAAATCGTCATGGCGGGCGGCATTGATATTCATTCGCACATCGCGGGCGGCAACGTGAACGCCGCGCGCATGCTGCTGCCGAACGCGCAAGCCGGGCAGGAGCCGCCGGAGGGCCAGCGCTTTGCGGGCGTGTGCTATCCGGCGTCCGAAACCGGCCGTCTGTACGCGCAGATGGGGTTCACGACCGTCGTCGAACCGGCGATGAACCCGCAAGGCGCGGTCCGCACGCATCTCGAACTCGCCGACATCCCCTATATAGACCGGGGCGCGCTGGCGATCCTTGGCAACGAGGATTTCCTGCTGCGGCTGCTGCGCGAGGCGCCGGACGGAGCGCTGCTCAAGGATTACGTCGCATGGGCGGTGCAATCCACCAAGGCGCTTGGCGTAAAGACGATCAATCCCGGCGGCGCGGCGGCGTTCAAGGAGAATGTGCGCCAGTTCGGGCTGGACGATGTGGTGCCCTCCTATGGCCTTTCCTCCCGCGCCATCTTTACGGCCCTGCAACGCGCGGTCCACGAGCTTGGCATTCCGCATCCGCTGCATCTGCACACGAACAACCTCGGCATGCCGGGGAACATCGACTCGGCGCTCGATACGATCAATGCGGCTGAAGGATTGCCGCTGCATCTGGCGCACGTCCAATTCTATAGCTACGGCAAGACCAAACGGGGCGGCTTTGCCTCCGAAGCCGGGCGGCTCGCCGAGGCTGTGATCGCCAACAAGAATATCACCGTCGACATCGGGCAGGTCGCGTTCGGCCAGACGATCACGATTTCCTCTGACGTGCTGCGCCAGTTCTCCGCGCGCGAATTCGCCAACCCGAAAAAGTGGATCGTCTGGGACGGCGACGGCAATGGCGGCGGCATCTTGCCCTATAACTATCGCGAGAAAGACGCTGTCGCAGCCCTCCAGTGGGCGATCGGCCTTGAGCTTTTCCTGCTGATCGACGACCCATGGCGCGTCTTCTTCACCACCGACCATCCCAATGGCGGCCCGTTCACGGCGTATCCGAAAATTCTGCATCTGCTGATGGATGCGGGCGAGCGTGCGCGCTTCATGGATACGCTGCCGCCAAAGGCGCTCAGGACGAGCGTTTTGAAAGACCTCAAACGCGAGTACAGCCTTTACGAAATCGCCATCATGACGCGGGCGGCTCCAGCCAAGCTGCTTGGCGCGACGGATCGCGGGCATCTTGGCGAGGGCGGCATCGCCGATATCTCCATCTATACGGAGCAAACCGACAAGACCGCGATGTTCGCCGCCGCCGATTACGTGTTCAAAAGCGGCGAAATGATCGTGAAGAACGGCGCGGCGCTCGGTCGGCGGATGGGGCAGACGCTCAACATCAAACCGCAATTCGACCGCCGCATCGAGGCGCGCCTGCAGCCATATTACGCCGAGCATTACGGCGCGCGCCCGGATATTTTCGCCGTGCCGGAAGGATTTGCCGGGGGCGCTTCCTCGCTATTCACTGAACAGGCGTGCCGCTCATGAGCTTCAACATCTTCAAAAAGCGCGTCGAGCCCCCGCCGCCCACGCCACCTCCTCCGCCCCCGCCGCACAATTCGGACGGGCCGGGCGGCATCGTGCGGAATGGGGTGCGAATCGACGACACGTTCGCCGAAGCTTTCGGTATGACGGGCACAGCGGTCATCATCACCGCGCATACGCAGAAATGGGCGATGATCGCCGCGACGACGATGACGGGCTTTGCGACCTCCGTCATCGGGTGCGGCTGCGAGGCGGGCATCGACCGCGAATTGTCGCCGGACGAAACCCCTGACGGCCGCCCCGGCGTGCGCGCGTTACTGTTTGGCTTTGCGCCCGATGGCGTCGAGGAAACCATCATCAACCGCGTCGGCCAGTGCGTGCTGACCTGCCCCGGCACGGCGTGTTTTTCTGGCCTTGAAACCGCGCAACGCGTCAAACTCGGCGCCAACCTGCGCTATTTCGGCGACGGCTTCCAGATGTCCAAGGTGATCGGCGAGCGACGCTACTGGCGCATCCCCGTGATGGAAGGCGAGTTTCTGTGCGAGGAAAACACGGGCGTTACGGGCGACGCGGTCGGCGGCGGCAACCTGCTCATCATGGGACCGACCATGGCGGAAACGCTTGCCGCGACCGAGATCGCCGTCGAGGCCATGAAAAAAGTGCCCGATGCGATCATGCCGTTCCCTGGCGGAATCGTGCGCTCCGGCTCCAAAGTCGGCTCAAAATACAAGTCCATGCGCGCATCAACGAACGACGCGTATTGCCCGACTTTGCGAGGCCGCGTTGAAACCGCGCTCGATCCGGATATCGGCTCCGTGCAGGAAATCGTCATCGATGGGCTGACGAGCGAGGCCGTTGCAAACGCGATGCGTGAAGGCCTCAAGGCTCTCATTAAGGCCGGGCGAAGCGGCGGCGTGTACAGGATCGGCGCCGGAAATTACGGCGGTCAACTCGGGCAACACCACTATCACCTGAAAGACCTGCTGTCATGAGCGGCTTGACGCTAACGCTAAAGGCTCCGCAGACGCAGCGCCTCGATCTGGCGAAGGTCACGCCTGAAAAGCTCAAGGGCATGAGCGAGCGCGAGATCGCCTCGCTTGGCGTCGGCGTGGTGCGCGATCCGGTGCTGCTGGGCGATGTTTTCAATCTCCGCATGGGCGACGTGGCCGACATCCGCATTTCGGGGGCGACGGACAAGCTGGACAATATCGGCCGGGGCATGAGCGGCGGGGCCATCACGGTCGAGGGACCGGTCGGCGCCTACGCAGGGTGTCATCTCTCCGGCGGCAAGCTCGTTATTCGCGGCAATGCTGGCCCATGGGCGGGCGCCGGACAGAGCGGCGGCCAGATTGAGATTACCGGTAATGCGGGCGACTCGGCGGGCGGCGCACTTCCCGGCGCGGCGACTGGCATGCGCGGCGGCGTTCTGCTGATCCGCGGCGCCTCCGGCGCCAAAACCGGTGACAGGATGCGTCGCGGACTGCTGATCGTCGATGGACGGTCAGGAGCGTATCTCGGCGCGCGCATGATTGCCGGCACCATTATCGCCATGCAGGGAGCGGGCGACTATCCGGGATATCTGATGGGCCGCGGCACCATCGTCATCAACGGCCCAGCGGGCGAATTCGGCCCCGGCTTCATGGATTGCGGCAGGCAGGAACTAACGCTGATGCGCCTTATGGCCAAACAGCTTTCCTCCCTCCATAGCGGGCTTGCACAAGTCCTCAACGCGCCTGTGCGCCGGTATGCAGGCGACATGGCGGCGCTCGGAAAAGGAGAGATTCTCCGTATCGAGGCCTGATATCGTGACCCAAAGGCGCCTGGCGCAAGCTTTTCCGTTTTTAGCTAAACGCAATAGTTGTTATTGTTGCTAAATTCCAGAAAATCCTGTGCAGGAATGAAACGAATGGAAAAGGTTGCCAGCCAGTTTCTGGCCAAGAGCGACCTGACACTGTCGAGGGAGCAAAATGACAACAAACGGCACCATCTGGTGGAATGAACTGCACACGTCCGACGAAAACGGCGCGATCAGCTTTTACACGCAGTTGATCGGATGGCGCACCTTTCAACTCAGCGGCATGGACTCCCTGAAACCCGCCGACGAGTCCGAGCCGGTCTATACCGTGTGGATGATGGGCTGGAATCAGGCTGGCGGCATGATGAAACTCAGCCCCAACCTCGCGTCCAAGCTGCCGCCGAGCTGGCTGCCGTTCATCGCCGTCACAGACGTCGACGCGTGCGCCAGCAAGGCGGAAGCGCTTGGCGGCGAGATCATCGAGCCGCCGTTCGATGTCGCAAACTCCGGCCGCTTCGCAATCCTGCGCGACCCTCAGGGCGCAATTTTCGGCATTGGGCGCCCGGGCGACTTCGATCAGGGATAAAGCCGCGAAACACGTCTACCCCCGTTTCGCGACCATTTTGAATTCTTTATGCCTTCCGCATCTTTTGGTCTAAAACTGCGGCGCGTTGCGTGCGTTTCGAGGCAGTGGCATGGACAAAACCAAGACGCTTGAGTTGCTTGAGGCCGGCAAGGACGCCTGGAACGCTTGGGCATCCAGCGCGATGGAGGCGAAAAAAGCGCTCGAAGACGCGGGGAAATGGCGCGCAGACTGGTTTGGCGAGGGAGAGAACGCAGAAACCCGGCAATGGCTGGCATTGGCCGCCGCAGACTTTGCCGGTCATGAATTCATCAGCATCGCTCAGTTCACCGGCTTCATTTTCCCCGGCCCCGCCAACTTTCAGGCCGCCATTTTCAGCGAGACCGCCATTTTCCACGGCGCCGTTTTTGAGGGCGCGGGCAACTTCTCGCATGCTCAGTTCAGCTCTGACGTCAATTTCGCCACCGCCAAATTCCGGGGCATAGCCGATTTCAGCGATGCGGCCTTCGTCGGCGCCGCCGGTTTCGAACGCACGGAATTTCTGGCGACCAGCAGCGGCCCGCTCGTGCCGACCGCTCGTTTCCAGCGCGCCCATTTCATGGGAAAAGCCGAGTTTCGCGGTGCGGTTTTCAACGGCAATGCCGAATTTCATAAAGCCCAACTGGAGGGCAGCGCGCGCTTCGACGAGGCGATCTTCGTCGCGGAAGGCTCATTTCCAGGGGCCAATTTCGGCGGTACGTCGAGCTTCAATCGCGCCCGCTTTTCAGGTGGCGCTCGCTTCACCGAAAGCCAGTTCTCGGGTGAGGCGCGCTTCAGCGAAAGCACGTTCGCAGCGCCGGGCGTCTTCCAAAGCGCGCAGTTTCTGGGAGCCTCATCCTTTCGCCTGACAAAATTCACGGCGGAGAGCGACTTTGGCGCGGCGCAGTTCTCCGGTCCGACCGCCTTCGACAAAGCCGAATTCGGGGCGCTCGCCAATTTTTCGAAAGCCGCGTTCGCCGGCGGCTCCTCGTTTCAGGACGCGCGCTTCATGGCGCAGGCGGATTTTTCCGAGGCGCATTTCGCGCGCGAAACCTCCATGACGAACGCGAATTTCTCCGGCGATGCGCGCTTCACGCAGGCGCATTTTGCGGGGCCAGCGGTGTTCGCAGGCACGCAGTTCAGCAAGGACGCGACGTTCAACTCGGTCAGCACGCAGGCGGCGTTCGTGCTGGCGGAGGCGCGGTTCCGCAATCCGCCGAGCTTCAGCGAGGCCGGGTTTCAGGACGATCCAGACCTTGAAGACATAACGGTCTCCGAGCCTTTGCGGCGCTGGCGGCAGTGGAAAAGCGCCGATTACGCCGACCCCCGTCCGTGGTTTCTTTTCGCGATGAAAGTGGCGCAGACGCCTCAGGCCGCCGCCCGCTATCGCCGTTTACGCCGCCTCGCCCTCGACGCTAGAGACCATGCGCGCGCGCATGAATTTTTTGCGCAGGAAATGCGATGCCGCCGCTTCTGGCACGACAAGCCGTTCGGGCGCGGCTTCAAGGCGTTCTGGCTTGGCCTGCTCTACAGCGGCGTGTCCAATTTCGGCCGCTCGATTTCCCGCCCGCTCCTGCTGTGGCTGATTTCCGTATTCGGGTTCGGCCTCGCCTATTTCGAGATGCGCAGCCAAAACGCGGGCCCACCACCAGATACGGCAAGCTTTCCATGGCTTCCGCGCAGCTTTGATTTGACTGGCGCGCGTGACTGGGCAGGCGATCTGGGAGGGTGGTTTTCCGGCGCAGTATCGCAGGTGGGCGCCAGCGCGGACTGCCTTTCAGGCGCATCGCACCCGGCGACGGAAGCCCTGTATCTCTCGGTTAAAAACGGACTGGTCTTTTTCGGCTGGGATACGCCAGAAACCGCGCGCAGGGTTTATGGCTGTCTTTACGGCACAGTCGAAGGCATGGCGGTCGTGCCCGGCTCAGTTTCAGCCACGGCGCTCATGCAGAATATTGTGAGCGCGGGCCTGATCTTTCTGATCCTGCTCGGACTTCGCAACACTCTCAAATCGTTTTAGCGCGCCGCCAACGAAATGGCTCTAGTGAAACAGCGCCGCTTTCTGGTCGTCGGTCAGCATGGCGATGGTCAGTTCTTCGGCCAGCCCGCTCATCAGCGCCTGCTTGATCGCCCGTGGCGATTCCGTCTTGTTGGCTGGCTTGATCGCGTGGAAATCCCATGCGTCGATGATCGCGAGAATTTCCGCCTCGACCTGGAAAAAAGCAGCCTCCAGCGTTTTGGCGCGTTCGCGGTTCATCTGCACAACGACGCAGGCCTCGCGAATGCATTCCAATTGCCGCTCGATCTGCCCGCATAAACGATCATCTCCGCCGCTTTCCCGAAGCATGCCGGATGCAACGCCGATCGTGTCCGCCGCCTCGGCAATCACCTCGACGGATTCGCGCGGGTCAGCGGCCAAAGGCGCGGTGTGCGGTATGGACGCTTTGGCGGCGCCAGCATAAACCGGCGTTACATTTGCAAGCGCACGGCGCGAGCGCGCCATGTTGCGCTGCAGGTCAGTCAGATCACGCCGCACGTTTTCAAGACGCTGCTCAGCGCCGACATCGCCGAGGGAGCGCTGAAACTTGGCGATGGCGTCGAGCAGCCCTGCGGTCTCGGCAGAGCGGTTTCGGGCAAGGTAATCGCGCAGGAAAGCGCGGCCCTTTTCAGTGCGCATCATGGCGGCCTCGATCTCCGCGAATTCCTTGGAGCGCGGGTATGATGGGGGCGTTGACTGGCTCATGGGGGCCACTCCAGAGTCTTGAGAATTGCTGAAAATTTGCCTTGAAATAAACGTGGCTGACTGAAAGATGACGGAAAATGCTTTCCGATTGGTTTAAATTCAAACGCTGCGCGCAAGCCGGCCAAAATAAATGAGCCTCTATGAAAGACGGCCAACGGAT
>JBGSLP010000353.1:0-2758 GCA_041740655.1 Alphaproteobacteria bacterium | reverse complement strand
CGGATGCGGCCTCCGTGTTCTTCACGTCAGGCACGACGGGCCCCGCCAAGGGCGTGGTGCTGACCTATGCCGCGTTGATCGACCGCGCCCGCGCCGCAGCCTCGGTCGATAGCCTGAACGATAGCGACGTGGCTCTGGCTTATCTCCCTCCAGCGTGGATCGGACAGAACCTGTTCGGTTATGTGCAGCCTATGGTCGTCGGCTATTGCGTGTGCTGCCCTGAATCGGCCGAGACCATGCTGGCCGATCTGCGCGAAGTCGGCCCTACCTACTTTCTGGCTCCGCCGCGCGTGCTGGAGAGCATCGTCAACCAGGTGACGATCCGTATGGAGGGCGCCAGCGGCTGGCGGCGGGCCATCTACAAGGGCTTCATGGCCATAGCGCGTAATGCCGGAAGCCGCATATTGTCCGGACAATCGGTCTTCATCGGCACGCGCCTTTTCTACGCGCTCGGCAACCTGCTCGTTTACGCTCCCTTGCGCGGCGTGCTTGGCATGAGCCATATCCGTGTCGCCTATACGTCGGGCGAGGCGGTCGCACCGCATGTGCTGACATTCTTCCGCTCCATCGGCATCAACCTGAAGCAACTTTACGGGTCTACCGAGACCGGATTCTTCGTCGCCATGCAGCGCAACGGGGAGGTGAAGCCCGAGACGGTGGGCAAGCCTGCCGAGGGCGTCGAGATCAAATTCTCGCCCCAGCGCGAAGTTCTTGTGCGCTCCGCTGGTCTCTTTAAGGGCTATCACCGCGATCCGCAGGCCACCTCGCAGGCTTTCGGCGACGGCGGATGGTTTCACACTGGAGACGCGGGCTATCTCGACGACGACGGGGAACTGCGGATCATCGACCGCCTGAGCGATGTGGGCGCGCTCAACGACGGCACCCCGGTCACTCCCCGGCTGATGGAAAGCAAGCTCAAGGCGTCCCCCTATATTCGCGAGGCGATCATTTTTGGCGCCCGTCGCGACATGATCTGCGCATTCATCGATATCGACATGGCGGCTGTCGGAAGCTGGGCCTCGAAAAAGGCGATCTCGTTCACTGGCCATGCCGACCTTGCGTCGCGCAATGAGGTTTACGGATTGATCGGCGACGCCATCGCCAAGGTCAATGCCGAACTGGCGCGCGATCCCAAGATGGGGAACGCCCAGATCCGCCGCTTCCTGATTCTGCACAAGGAACTCGACCCCGAAGACGGCCTGCTCACGCATATGGGCAAGGTCCGGCGCGACGTGGTGGCCGAGCGTTACCAGACCTTGGTCGACGCCATGTATGACGGCCTCGCCAGCGTGCGTTTCGACGCCGCGCACCGGCCTGACGAGCCACACGGCTCCGAAACGATGACCGACCTGCAAATTCGTGACGTTCCAACCGCTCCCCCCGTCCAGGATAAGAGGGCCGCCTGACATGATGGATATGACCCCTCTGCAAATATCGGAGCGCGGCTTCGCAATCGGCGGACCGATCCTTGAGCTGAATTCGATTTCCCTGCGCTTCGGCGGCGTCAAGGCGCTGACCAACATCTCGTTCGATGTGCTTGAGCACGAAGTGCGCGCCATCATCGGCCCCAACGGCGCGGGCAAAAGCTCGATGCTCAACGTCATCAACGGCATCTACCGCCCACAGGAAGGCTTTATCAGCTATCAGGGCAAGCCGCTGAAGGACATGACGCCGACGAAAGCTGCGCGCATGGGCATATCGCGCACCTTCCAAAACATTGCGCTGTTCAAGGGCATGTCGGTGTTGGACAACCTCATGGCCGGTCGCTACCTGCGCACCAGCGCCACGTTTCTCGAAGTCGCCCTGCAAATGCCGCGCGCCCGCCGCGAGGAGAACGAAAGCCGCGAGGCCGTCGAGGAGATCATCGAGTTCCTGGAAATCGAGCACATCCGCAAAACGCCCGTCGCGCGCCTGCCCTACGGCTTGCAGAAGCGCGTGGAGCTTGGCCGGGCGCTCGCCGCAGAGCCGAAAATCCTCCTGCTCGACGAGCCGATGGCTGGCATGAACATCGAGGAAAAGCAGGATATGTGCCGCTTCATCCTCGACGTAAACGACCATTACGGCACCACAGTCGTGCTGATTGAGCACGACATGGGCGTCGTCATGGACATCTCCGACCGCGTCGTTGTCCTCGATTACGGCAAGAAGATCGGCGACGGCACGCCCGATGAGGTGCGCTCGAACCAGGACGTCATCGATGCCTATCTCGGCGTCGCGCATTAAGGGGTGGCAGAGATGACGATGCAGGATTTTCAGTTTTTCATCGAGGTTCTGGTCGGCGGGCTGCTGTCCGGCCTGATGTACTCGCTCGTCGCGCTCGGGTTCGTGCTGATCTACAAGGCCTCGGGCGTATTTAACTTCGCGCAGGGCGCGATGGTGTTTTTCGCCGTTCTGTCGTTCGTGGGCTTTATGGAACTAGGGCTGCCCTTCTGGGGCGCCCTACCGGTTACCGTCGTGCTGATGGTGCTGGTCGGCATGGCGACGGAGCGCTTCGTGCTGCGGCCGCTCGTCAACCAGAACGAAAACACGCTGCTGATGGCGACCATCGGCCTTGCCTTCGTCATTGAGGGCGTCGCGCAGATGGTGTGGGGCGTCGACGTGCGCCGTCTCGACCTTGGCATCCGCGACGAGCCGATCATGTGGCTGGCGGACAAGACTGGCATTTTCGTCAGCCAGCTCGACATTACGGCGGGCGTCGTGGCCGCGATCATGGTGGCTGCGCTGGCGCTCCTGTTCTCGCGAACCAAGGCTGGCCGGG
>JBGSLP010000352.1:0-3355 GCA_041740655.1 Alphaproteobacteria bacterium | reverse complement strand
CATTCATCAGAAGGCCGAGGTTATTGATCGGCCGGGCGCCAAACCTCTTGAGGTCGCCAAAGGCGAAATCCGTTTCGAGAACGTGAAGTTTGCCTATGACCCCGAGCGGCAGATTTTGAAGGGGGTGGATTTTTCGGTCCCGGCGGGCCGCATGGTCGCGATTGTGGGGCCGTCCGGCGCGGGCAAATCCACCATCTCGCGGCTCCTGTTCCGCTTCTATGATGTGACTGGCGGGCGCATTCTGATCGACGGGCAGGATATCCGCAACGTGACGCAGACCTCCCTGCGCGCCGCGATCGGCATCGTGCCGCAGGATACGGTGCTCTTCAACGACACCATCGAATACAACATCCGCTATGGCTCGCCCGATGCAACCGACGCGCAAATGCGGCGCGCCGCATCGCTGGCGCAGATCGACGGTTTCGTCGCCGCGCTGCCGAATGGGTACAAGACCATGGTGGGCGAGCGAGGCCTCAAGCTCTCAGGCGGCGAGAAGCAGCGCGTCGCCATCGCGCGCACGATCCTCAAGGCGCCGCCAATCCTGATGCTGGACGAGGCGACGTCGGCGCTCGACACCAATACGGAAAAGGATATCCAGCAGGCGCTGGACACGGTGGCCAAAGACCGCACCACGCTCGTGATCGCGCACCGGCTATCGACCATCATCCATGCCGATCAGATCATCGTGCTCGATCAGGGCGTCATTGCCGAGCGCGGCAATCATGCGGAGTTGCTGAAAGCCAAGGGGCTTTACGCGGCATTGTGGGCGCGTCAACAGGAGGCCGACGAGGCGCGTCTGCGGCTTGCAAAGGCTGTGGAGTCGGGCGCGATCCGGCCTGATCCGGACGCTGCGGCAAAGGCGCTCGTGCCAGCGGAGTGATCGCTTGCCGGAATGGCGCGGATAATGCTTATGGCGGCTATCCATTGACCCAATGACGGGATAAAAGACCTGTATGCGCGAATACGAAAACCAAACACTCCTAGACACGATCCTGTCCACCTTTGTGCCCGTTCACCGCGATGGACATAAATTCGTTGGCGTCGGCGCGCTTGCGACGCTGCTGCTTTTCTGGCTATGGGCGCCGCTTGGCTGGATAGCCGCACTCATCACCGCATTTGTCGCCTATTTCTTCCGCGACCCTGACCGCGCAACGCCATTACGCGCCGGTTTGGCGGTATCGCCCGCCGATGGCAAGATCGTCTCGGTCGGTCCGCGTGTGCCGCTCAAGGAGTTGGAGCTTGGCGAGGAACCGATGACCTGCGTTTCGATTTTCCTCTCGGTGCTCGATGTGCATATAAACCGCACGCCCGTGAGCGGCAAGGTCGTCCGCAAGGTTTACACGCCCGGCGTTTTCGCCAATGCGGCGTCCGAGACGGCCAGCCAGGATAACGAGCGCATGGCGCTGAAGATCGTGACCGACAGCGGCGAGGCCATCGGCGTGGTGCAGATCGCGGGGCTGATCGCGCGGCGCATCGTGACCTTTCCGGGCGAAGGCGAGGCGGTCCAGACGGGCGACCGGATCGGCCTCATTCGCTTCGGCAGCCGGGTCGACATCTATCTGCCGCTGAACAAGGGCATTCTGGTTGGCGTCGGACAACGCGCCGTTGGCGGAGAGACAGTGCTGGCGGATTTCACCTCGCCCGAGACCGGTCGCGAGGTTCGCGTCAGTTAGGAAGCGTGAAATATGACGGACAACCGTGCGAAGATGAGTGGAAAGGCGGTGCCTCTTCGTCGTCTTATCCCGAACCTCATCACCCTGCTCGGCCTGTGCGCAGGTTTGAGCGCCATCCGCATGGCGATCGAGGGCCGGTTCGAGCTTGCGATAGCGGCAATCGTGATCGCGGGCCTGTTCGATGCTCTGGACGGCCGCATGGCGCGCCTACTGAAGGCGAACTCGAAATTTGGCGCCGAACTGGATTCGCTCGCCGATTTCGTGAATTTCGGCGTTGCGCCCGCGATCACGCTTTACTTATGGGGTTTGTCATCGGCGCCGAGCGTGGGCTGGATCGCGGCGCTCTTATTCGCATTGTCCGCCGCCCTCCGACTTGCACGGTTTAACGTCGCCGCCAACGAGGAAACCGCAGCCAAACCGTCATGGCAGAAACTGTTTTTCACCGGCGCGCCGACGCCTGCCGGAGCGATCCTGTTGCTGTTCCCGCTGTATCTGGAGGGACTTGGCGTGCCGAAAGGGCTGTTCCCCGCCCCTGTCTTGATCGCTTACGCGCTTATATTGGCGGCGTTCATGATCAGCCGCGTTCCGACCTATTCAGGAAAGTTCGAACACTTTAAAATCGAGCGTAATCACGCCGGCCCTGTCATCGTAGCGGGCGTGGCCCTCATCATGCTGCTGGCGACGTACCCCTACCTAACGCTCGCGCTGGCGACGGTCGCATATGCTGCGTCGGTGCCCTTTGCGATCCGTGCGTACGCCATTTTTGAAGCAGAGGAGCGTTTGGAAGCGCCGAGCATGAATGCTCCGCAAGCCAGATTGAGCGTCGTCGAGGGCGCGGGATCACCCGGCGCCCTCAAAAATCCACCCGGAGCTTAGGAATCGTTACTGGCGGAAACCTTCGAAAACTTTCTCGCTGAAAGAGCGATTGTCAAATCGCGGATAGTTTCCGTATTCGCTCTCGTAAATGTACGGCGTAAGGTCGTCTCCATTGCGATAACCGCCACGCAAGCGGTATCCGGCCACCTGAGGAGCGCGTTTGTATTTCCGAACGGCTTTCTTTTTCGCCTTTTTCTTCTCGGACATCGTTGGCTTGTAGCTGGCTGCGGATGCAGGCGCGACAGCCGATAATGAGACAAAGCTAAGCGCGATCAAACATGCAATAAACTTCATGACGTATCTCCCTGACAGCGAATAAGGTACGGACTATATCCGAAAAACACTTACAGGAGGTTGTCGTTCCACAACACAGGCCGGTTATCCGCCTGTTTGCGCGGCACATTTGCGTGAGGAGCGTTTGACTGCTTTATTGATTGCGGTCGGAGAACAGCAAGCTGCCTCTAGTCGTACGTTCGTTCAGCGTGATGCGCTTCGGTAGCGGAATACCGCGGAATCGCTGACGCAGAAGCTCAAGCTGTCCGAGTTGCGTGGACCGCATTAGCATAACATCCCGGCGTGCAAGACCGTAGTTGAGGAATTTGGCGGAGTGATCGTCTGGGATATCGGAGATTGGACGGGGGCATTCGACGATTTTCTTCAGGGAATGAAACTCTTCGCGGCTCAACATGATTGGCGGCACTCATCACCTCCATACTAACTCCACACGCATGTGGGTATACGGTTTGATCTCGTCTCGATTGTGACTGCAATGGTACGCAAAAATGATTAATGGGCGCTTACACGCT
>JBGSLP010000351.1:0-3291 GCA_041740655.1 Alphaproteobacteria bacterium | reverse complement strand
CGCGGCAGCGTGCGCAGTAGCTCTAGGCGTGCGCTACGACATCGCGCCGATTTACGAGCCGGTCGAGGGCTTTACGGCGGCGCTCGCCCCCCTGTTCGCAGGCCGCGAGCCGGACATCGCCGAGGAAAATCTGCAATCGCGCACGCGCGGCGCGCTGCTAATGGCCGTGTCGAACAAGCTCGGCGCGATGCTTGTGACGACGGGCAACAAATCGGAGGTTTCCGTCGGCTACGCGACGCTCTACGGCGACATGAACGGCGGTTTCAACCCCATCAAGGATTTGTACAAAACGCAGGTTTTCCAGCTTTGCCGCCTGCGTAACCGGGTGCGTCCGCGCGGCTGCCTGGGGCCGGAAGGCATCGTCATTCCCGACAACATCATCACCAAACCGCCGACCGCCGAACTGCGCGAAAACCAGAAGGATCAGGACAGCCTGCCGCCCTACGATGTGCTTGACGACATCCTGCGCGGCCTCGTGGATGATGAGGCGTCCGTCAACGAGATCGTTGCGCGGGGGCACGACGTGACGACCGTGAAAAAGGTTGAGAGGCTGTTGTATCTTGCCGAGTACAAGCGCCGCCAGTCTGCGCCGGGCGTGAAGATTACCGATCGTAATTTCGGCCGCGACCGAAGATATCCCATCACCAACAAATTCCGCGAATAGTCCTGCCAAACTGTGTTCTGCCGGGGCTATACAAAAATCTTGCAGCGTCCTTATTTTGCCTTGGCGCAATGCTTCCTTATTTGCCAAAAAAATAGGGAGGACTGGAAATGGATTACATCGATGGATTTCTGATCGCCGTGCCGGACGCCAACCGCGAGGCATACACGAAGCTCGCGGAATTGGCGGCGGACGTGTTCAAGGAGCACGGCGCGCTCGAAGTGGTCGAAGCCTGGGGCGAGGACGTGTCCGAGGGCAAGCTCACCTCCTTCCCCATGGCCGTGAAGCGCGAGGAAGGCGAAAGCATCGTGTTCTCGTGGATACGCTGGCCGTCGCGCGCCGTCCGCGACGAGGGCATGAAGAAATCCATGGAAGACCCGCGCATGCAGCCTAACATGGAGAACATGCCGTTTGATACGAAGCGCATGATCTTCGGCGGCTTCGAGGTCATCGTCGAGCGCTAAGGCTGCGTCGCCTGCCGTGCAAGCGAGGCGACAATGGGGCACTCGGCCTGCTTGCCGGGCGTGCAGGCGCTGACCATCCCCTTCAGCGCCGCCTCCAGCTTTTTCAGCTCCGTGATTTTGCGGCGCACCTCGGTCAGATGACGCGAGGTAAGCTCACGCGCCTCCATTTCGGCCGCACCGCCGCCGTTTTGCGGCAATGCCAGCAGCGCGCGGATGTCATCCACCTTGAAGCCAAAGCTGCGGCAATTGCGGATGAAACGGAGTTGCGCCACATGCGCCGCCTCGTACACGCGCCGTCCGCCACGGTTACGCGCAGGCGCCGCCATCAAGCCGATGCGCTCGTAATAGCGGATGGTCTCGATGTTAACGCCCGTTTCCGCCGATAAATCGCCGATCTGCATCCCCGCCACGCCGCTATTTTTCATCACGGATTTTTGCCTTGCTCCTGTAGTCGCTACAGATCGTAGCGTTGTTTTGCGCCCTTCACAACGGCGCATGATTCTTATCTGGAGACCGCTATGATCACGAAAATCACACTCGCTGCATTTGCATTGGTCACATTTAGCACCGCCGCGTTTGCAATTTGCTGCCCATAATGCGAGAAGCCCGCGCGTTGACACGTTGTTGACGCGTTGTTGACGCGTTGTTGACGCGCGGGCCTTCGTCATGGCCGGGCTTGACCCAGCCATCCAGTTCATAACAAAGTCCTCAAAGCTCTGACCGCCTCGCGGCCATGATTTTGAGGCTTCCATGACGATCAAAGTTCGCTTCGCGCCCAGCCCCACGGGTCGCCTCCATATCGGCAATATCCGCCCTGCCTTGCTGAACTGGCTGTTCGCAAGGCGCGAGGGCGGGCATTATCTGCTGCGCTTCGACGACACCGATCTGGAGCGCTCCAAGGAGGAGTTTGTCGAGGGCATCCGCGAGGATCTAACTTGGCTTGGCCTCTCGTGGGACGCGGAGGAGCGCCAGTCCACGCGCGGCGAACGCTACGCCGAGGCCGCCGCCGCTCTCAAGGCCGCCGGGCGCCTTTACGCCTGTTATGAAACGCAGGACGAGCTTGATCGCCGCCGCAAGCGTCAGGTCGCGCTCAAGCAGCCGCCGGGCTATGATCGCGCCGCCCTCAAACTCACCGACGCTGACCGCGCCCGACTGGAAGCCGAAGGCTGGAAACCGTATTGGCGCTTCCTGCTCGAAGGCGGCGCGGAGTGGGAGGACCAAATTCGCGGGCATCAGCGCATCGAGGCGTCGGCGGTCTCGGATCCCGTGCTAGTGCGCGAGGATGGCACGGCTCTCTACACCTTCACCAGCGTCGTCGACGATGTGGATTTCGGCATCACGCACATCATTCGTGGCGAGGATCACGTCACCAACACCGCCGTGCAAATCCAGATTTTCGAGGCGATGGGCGCTCTCCCGCCGGTGTTCGCCCACCACAATCTGCTGATCGGCGCGGATGGCGGCGCGCTGTCGAAGCGGCTTGGCTCCCTGTCTGTGCGCTCGTTCCGCGAGGAGGGACTGGAGCCTATGGCCGTCGCGGCGCATTCCGCGCTGATCGGCACCTCGAATGCCGTGCAGCCCTACCAGAGCCTCGATGACCTCGTCGCATTGTTCGACCTCTCGAATATATCCCGCGCCCCAGCCCGCTTTGACATGGAGGAACTGCGCGGCCTCAATGCCAAACTGCTGCACGACATGCCTTATGCGGCTGTCGAGAAGCGGCTTGCGGCCATCGGAATCGGGGGCGGGGAGGCCTTCTGGAACGCCGTTCGCCCCAATCTGACAACTTTCAAGGACGCCGCCATGTGGTGGGATGTGGTGAATGGGAAGATCACGCCCGTCATCGAAGGCGCGGATTTCTGCCGAACCGCTCAGTCGCTTTTGCCCGAGGAGCCGTGGGATGAAAGCACTTGGGGAGCGTGGAGCGCGGCCGTCAAAACTGAGACGGGCGCTAAGGGGCGCGAGCTTTTCCATCCCTTGCGCATGGCTTTGACCGGGCTGGAAAAAGGTCCGGAACTGAAAACCTTGCTTCCTCTCATCGGACGCAAGAAAGCTTCCGACAGGCTCTCGGGTCTGGTTTCCTGAAGCTTTTACAGTCGACAATTCTGGCAATATTCAAGGTTGCGGGTAGAAAACGCGTCCAAAACGCGATATGAATAAGGCAGC
>JBGSLP010000350.1:0-12564 GCA_041740655.1 Alphaproteobacteria bacterium | reverse complement strand
CTGCGCTCTCCGGCGCGTTCGGATCGAAGCTCTCCAGCGGGTTTGGCGGCAGAATTTGTGAGAGCGGCCCGGCACGACCGGCGATCAGCGGCCTTGGCGACGCCGCCAGCGCCTGCTTCAGTCCGGCCTCCAGTTCCGTCTCGTTCGCCACGGGAAGGAAAAGTCCGCCGGTTGCTTCCGCCACGCAGGACAGACCGGCGAGCGTTTCCTTGGCGCGCGGATCGAACGCCAGCACATTGATCCTGACGCCGGGAAATCTCGCCTTTACCGCGCTCGCGGCGGCGCACGGATCGCCCTTGCAGTTATCCGGCCCGTCAGCGATGAGGATGATCGAACTTGACGGCTGCGCCGGGGAGATCAGCGTCTGCGCACGCTCGATGGATGCAGCGATTGGGGCCGAGCCTTTCGGCTTGATGCTCTCGACGGCCAGGGCGTAGGTCGCATCCACTGGGCCCACATTTTTCTTGGTTTGAATATCGTCGCATCCGGCCGATTTCGCCGCGCCGAAGACGATCAGACCCGCCGACAGGAGCCCTTCATTCTGGCTGAAGGTGCGGCCCAGAACATCGCGCAGAATGACGGTTTTATTCACGCCGCCGATCTGGCCCCACATGCTGTGCGAGGAGTCGACGATGAAAATCGTCTGGGCGCGCGATATGCCGGTGGTCGCCGACAGCATCAGGGCCGCTAAACCGAGTGTGCGCAATACGATAAGCATCAATTCAAACCTTCGGGGATAGTCGCGTTCGTCAAACTGATAAGCACGTCATTTGGTCGTAACTTCGACGGTTTTGGACTCGTTGTCGGCGACCTCGAAATCCGCTGAGAACTCTTTACCGCCATATTGCCCGGTCGCGCGGTATTTTCCGGATTTGAGCACGAGTTGCGGCAGCGCCTGCGTTGTGGTCAGCACAACCGTTCCCGCATCGTCGGACACCGACCATTTGACGCGCGCCAGCGGCAGGCCGCCCGGCTTGGCGATGAGCGCAAGCTTCACATCTCCGGCGCGCTGCTCGATGGAAAGCTCCCGATTTTCGCCCGCCGAAAGCGTGATCTCCGCTGCCTGCACCGCGTTCTGATAGCCGTATTTGCTCTCGATCCGGTAACGACCGCTGCGCAGGAATATCTCGCGCCCAAGGCTGGCGTATCGGCCAATTTCCTCGGTGGCCTCGACCCCGTCCTCAGTGAGCTTGTAGAGCGTATATTGGATATCGCGCGTGATGGGGGCTGACTGACCGGCCAGTTTCGTTGTCAGCTTCAGTCTTGCGCCATCGATAATGAACGACGCGCTGCTGTCCGCGCCCGGCGACACGGTGACGACTTTTTCCACCTTCGCCAGATCATATTGCGCAACCACCCGGTATGTGCCGCTCGCCAGATTGAACGACGGCGACGGCGCCGCCGAGCGGGCGATTTCGGGGCCGTCTTTATCCTCGCCGCGATAGATGTAGTAGAACGCCTGCTGCATGATCGGGCCGCCCGGCGACGCGCGCGTGTCGACTTTCAATACCCCTGAGTTCATGACGACCTCGCTCCGCGTCACTTGCCCGGCGTCGACCGATACGCGCTCCTCCACCTCCGCAAGCCCGTGCTGGGCAACGAGTCGGTAGCGTCCGGCAGGCACGTGGAATACCGCGTCGGAGCGGCTGGAGCGACCGATCTCGCGAGGCTTCGCCGGATCATCCGCGTAGAGGATGAAAAACATCTGGTCCAGCGGCGCGCCGCCCGGCTTTGCGACCGCCTGCGCCTCGATCGAGCCCGCGCCCAGCGTTATGGTCGCCAGCATGGGTTCGCCGGCGCGGACCTCGATATCCTGCCCGCTGGAGACGAAGCCGTACGCCGCCTGAACGTGATAGCGGCCGGGCGCCAGTGTTGTGCTCGGCTCGGCGCCCGCTCCGCTCCACAGAGGTTTCGCGCTGGCGTAATCCTCCGTGGACCTGACGCCGGATTTCGCCGCGAAAACCCGCCATGCGACGCCTTGCTTGAGCGTGTCGCCGCCGGGCGCAAGGATGGCGCGCAGACCGACATTCGCCTCGATCTTGATGGGCGCCGCCGCGATCTGCGTTCCGGGATTGCGCTCCGGTAGCGGGGGCGTGTCGAACACGGGTGCATCGGCTGCGGCGCTTGGCTGCGGCGGCGTGACGATGGCGTCGTCAGGCGTCGGCCCGGCAGGGTCGCGCTGGAGCGCGGCGATGATCTGCGGCAGGATAGCTGTTGTCGTGGACGCTTCGGAGTACGTTCCGCCGGTCTGGTCGGCGATGCACTGCAGACGGGCGCTACTGCCCTTTGCCGGTGATATCCCCACCACATGAACGGGGAGGCCGGGATTCGCAATCTGGAAGGCCTTCGCCGCAGCGCACGGGTCTTCGGCGCAGTCGTCCGGGCCGCCTGCGATCAGCACGATGGACTTTTGCGCGTCCGCCGGTTGCGCTTTCAGCAGTTCGGCCGCGCGGGCGATGGCGGAAATATGTGGCGCGCGACCCGATTTCACTTGCAGCTTCTGCAGCGCATTCTTGAGCGCGGCGCGCCCCTCCGACATGCGGGCAGGGGGCGTAAGATCGCTCACATCCTCGCACTTTTTCGCGGGCGTTTCCCCGAATGAGATCAGCCCGGCGATCTGTTCGGGCGGCATGGCGTCCAGCGCCTGAAGCGCCGCCTGACGGAATGCGAGAAACTTACGCCCGCCCTTCATCCTCAGCGTCATGTCGCGCGATGCGGGGGCAATGATCACCGTCGCCTTCTGAATGGCCATGGCAAGGCCCCAAGGCGCCGTCGCCAACACGGCTGCAACTGCGCACAATATAATGTTCGATATTTTCATTTGCCGGGGCATTGAAGCGATCCCATATCTGCGTGGCGACGTTTCCAGACTGGAATTGACTCCGAATCGGGAATGGTCTTGCCCACGCTACCCGTCTGGGTTAAGCGGGATCAGATATGTTTTCAAGGACTCCGTCGAATGCGAGCAGAGCGCCGACTTCAGGACATGGCGATAACGAGCGCCGATGAGAGCGTAAATGCGCCACTGCTCAAGCATCTTCTAGAGCGCCGCTCGGTGTCGGCGAGCCTGCTGGTCGAGCCGGGGCCGGACGCTGAAACGCTCAGAACCATGCTGACAATCGCTGCGCGCGTGCCCGATCACAAGAAGCTGGCGCCATGGCGGTTCATCATATTTGAGGGCGAGGCCCGCTCCAAATTCGGGGAGACGCTGGCAAGCGTATGTGCAGCCGAAACGCCGGATGCGTCGACCGCGCGGCTCGATATGGAGCGGAATCGGTTCATGCGGGCCCCGCTTGTCATCGCCGTTATTTCCCGCCACACCCCGCATCCGGCCGCGCCCGAGTGGGAGCAGACGCTGTCTGCTGGGGCTGTCTGCCTCAACCTGCTGCACGCCGCCGCTGCGATGGGTTTTGCCGGCAACTGGATCACCGAGTGGTGCGCCTATAGCCCCGCGGTTTCGACGGCGCTCGGCCTCGCCGAGAATGAGCGCGTTGCAGGCTTCGTCTATATCGGCACCGCGAAAGACAAGCCGGCAGATCGCGAAAGGCCCGACATTTCGGCCGTCGCCACCTGGTGGACGGCTCCATAACTCATCTATGCAGGAAGGCTCCGCCTTGTTTTACGATGCGCTCGCAAATACACACGGGCTCAGGCATGACCCGTTCAAGGCGCTGGTCGCGCCGCGTCCGATAGGCTGGATATCGACCCTGACCCGCGCTGGTTCTGTAAACCTCGCCCCCTACAGCTTTTTCAATGCGGTCGGCACCAACCCGCACTACGTCATGTTCGCCTCGGGCGGGCGGAAAGATAGCCAGCGCAACGCGGAGGAAACTGGCGAGTTTGTCTGTTCGCTGGCGACGTTCGATCTGCGGCGCGAGGTGCATCAGACGGGCGCGCCCGTCGCACCGGAGGTGGACGAAATGGCGCTGGTCGGCCTGACAGCTGCGCCCTCGCGCATGGTGAAGCCGCCGCGCGTCAGCGAATCCCCGGTGGCGCTCGAATGCAAATATCACCAGACCGTCATCCTCCCCGGCCTCAACGGCGAGCAGGGAGACTATGCCATGATCATCGGCCTTGTGGTTGGCATCTACATCGCGGACGAGGTTATTGCCGACGGCATGGTGGATGTTGTGAAGCTTCGGCCCATCGCGCGCCTCGGCTATGCCGACTATTCGGTCATCGACGAAGTTTTCGCCATGCAACGCTGATCTAGCCGTTCCAGCGCGGGGCGCGTTTTATAGCGAGCGCGCGGGCGACCACGTTCCTCGCGTGCTCAAGGTCGGGGCCGTAAACCATGCGGTTCTGGAACATGATGACGCCGGGGGAGCCTTCCGCCTCGAATGCGGCGATGATCGCCAGTGCATGCTGGATTTCCGGCTCAGTCGGCGTGAACGCCTCGTTGATGATGGCCACCTGCGCTGGATGAACGGCGAACTTGGCGGTGAAGCCGTCGCGAGCCGCTTCGAGGCATTCGCGCGCAAGCCCGCCGGTGTTGCGGAAATCCCCATACATACAGTCGATCGCCTGCACGGCGGCGGCATGGGCTGCTATGACGCACATGCTGCGCGCCATGGCGAAGGGGCCGGTGATATGTCCGTGGCTATCGCGCGCGGACGACGCGCCGATTTCCGCCCGGAGCGCGCTCTTGCCCCAGCCCAGACCATGTAGCCGAGGCGTCGCCCCGATGAACGACGACATCTCCAGAAGCGCGCGCGGCGATTCCGTCACCATTGCGATAACGCCGATGCCGCCGACCTTGAGCCCGGCATAGCGCTCCAGCGCATCAACCTGCCGGGAAAGCCGAGTCACGTCAGCGCCGGATTTTGGCTTCGGGAGGATAAGCCCGTCCGGGCGCTCCGGCACAACGCTCGATAAATCCTCGATGCAGAAACCGCTGTCGAGGTCGTTGACCCGCACGAAAAGGCGGGGACGGTTCGGGTTTGAGGCGAGCGAGGCGAGAAACGCGGCAGCCTCCCGTCGCGCCTCGCCCTTGGATGATGGCGCAATCGAGCTTTCGAGGTCGATGACAAGCGCGTCGGCGCCCGAACTTAAGCCGCCGTCAAGTTTGCGCGGATCAAGCGCAGGCGCAATGAGGAGGGATCGGATCGGAGCTTGCATAGCGCGCCTTGGCTGTTGGGTCAGGACAGCTTAAACCTGCAATTCCTATACCAGACATTTAATAGCGAAATTGCTCCGCCAGTATACGCTCATCCAGCGCGTGATGAGGATCGAACAGCAGTTTGAGTTCGATTTCCGGCGCCTCCGCTATATCGACGCACACCACGCTGCGAAATTCCGTGTGGTCGGCGACGGCGTTGATTGGACGCTTGGCGGCTTCCAGCGCCTCGAATCGGACTTTGGCGTTGTTGGGAATGAGTGCGCCGCGCCACCGCCTCGGCCTGAACGGACTAATGGGCGTCAGCGCCAGCAACGGCGATTTGACCGGCAGGATCGGCCCGCCAACGGACAGGTTATACGCCGTGCTGCCTGCGGGGGTGGCCACGAGCGCCCCATCGCACACCAGTTCCTCCAGCCGCACATGATCGTCGACGGAAATCCGCAGCCGCGCCGCCTGGAAGGTTTGCCGGAACACCGACACCTCGTTGATCGCCAGCGCCTCCATGATGTAGCCGAGATTGTCGCTGGCGCGCATTTTCAGCGGATGCGTCATGCTTAGTTTGGAGTTCGCCAACCGCTCCAGCAGGCCATCCTCCTGATACTCGTTCATGAGAAACCCGACAGAGCCGCGATTCATGCCGTAAATCGGAATTTTCGCGCCCATGAAGCGATGCAGCGTTTGCAGCATCAGGCCGTCGCCGCCGAGGGCCACGATGACTTCAGCGTCGCCCGCCTCGCATCCGCCATAGCGCCGAACGAGCCGGTCTTTCGCCGCGACCGCCTCATCGGCGGAACTGGCGATGAAGCAGATCCGTTGATAGTCTGTGCGCTGTCCGCCGCTGCCTGCCATGCCGATGCTCTTTCTGCGGCGCGCACCTGCCAGGAGGCGCCAATAGTGACCCAGACTTCCGATATTCAGCCATCCATCATTATGATCTACACAACGTTTCCCTCAAAAGCTGAAGCGAAAAAAGCGGGCGAGGCGCTCGTGGCGGGCAAACTTGCGGCTTGCGTCAATATTTTTCCGCGCATGACCGCAATTTTCGAGTGGGAGGGAAAGGTCGAGACAGCGCGCGAGGCCGCCATGATCATCAAGACGATGTCAAACTTGAAGGACGAGGTTTACGTAACCTTAAAGGCCGCGCATCCATACTCGGTCCCCGCGTTTCTGGTTTATCCGGCGTCCGACGCATCGCCAGAGTTCGGCGCCTGGATCAAGGCCCAGACAAGTGGCGGGGCCAGTTAACTGCCTAATGACTTTTTTGCCATCTGCGGGGATCAAGTTCCGTATACGGGGTATCCCGCTTGGTCCTGCGCGATTATTCGGACTATAGCTTGTCGGCGAAGCTGGAATGAAAAGAGCCGCATGCCTGACACTTTAGGAAAATTGATTGTCGCCGCGCTGTTGACCGCCTTAGTCGGCACTGCAACTTCTCACGCGCAATCCGCTGAAGAGCCGTCGCCCCGGGTGGAGGAGGGCGCCGCCACGGCCATGCGCAACCTCGCGCCGACCGACAGCCATGCCCAGCCACCCGCACCCGAACAGCCCTATGGCGACAGGCGCGAACTCTCGCTTCGGCATGTCTGGACCAAGGAAACCTTGAGCGTCGTCTACAAGATTGACGGCGAGTATCAGCCCGAGGCTCTGGCGCAGATCAATTATCTGATGCGGGATTACCGCTGCAACCAGACCATAGAGATCGACGTGAAGCTGATCGACCTGCTCTGGGAGCTAAATCGCGAGCTTGGCCGCAGCGGACCAATCGGTATCGTTTCGGCCTATCGGTCGGAGGGTTATAACGCCTCGCTTCTGCGAGCGGGCCGCGTAGTCGATCCCCACAGCCAGCACATGTTCGGCCGGGCCATAGATGTCGTGTTCCCCGGCGTTGCGTTGACGGCGTTGCAGGAGGCGGCGGCGCGGCGGGAGATTGGCGGCGTCGGGCATTATCCGTTTTCCGGCCCTCCGTTTGTCCACCTCGACACCGGACCGGTGCGCCGCTGGGAGGAAATGCACCCCGCCGAGCGCAGACTATTGCGGCTGCCGATGCGTAGCCGACGCCGGTTGCAGCTCAACTGCGATCTGAAAATGGCCGACGTGCTGAAATCCGTGTCCGAAAGCGAGGCCATAGCGGCGTTGCCCGAGGGGGCGTCATCGGTGCTGACCCCGCGTCTACCGGAGACCGCTTCCGGAGAGGCCGACGACGGCAATTTGGTTGTTCCGTTATCAGGAGCCGCGATCGCGCAAAGGTTGGCGTTGGCGGAAGCCGAGATGGCCGCGTGCAAACCCGGCTCCGATCCGGCCGTGGCCAGCCTGTGCAGCAAGGCTCCGAGGCGGGCTGTTGAAGTCGCGACGCCGGACAAGACCAGTGAGACCGCGCTGCGGCGGCTGGTCAGCGCCGTCAACGCCAAGGCGGCGTGCAAACAGGGCGCCTGCCGTCAGCCTGCGCCGCGAGCGCGCGTTAAGCGCAAACCGTCGATTCGCGCGGCGCTGAAGCGCAAGGCAAAAATTAGAGCCGCAAAGACGAAGAAAAAGCGCGCCGTGGTCCGCAAAGCCATCACCAAACGGGCAAAGCGGCGCCCCCGCCGGTAGAAATTTCCACTTGAGCGTGCATCTCGATGCGGTTTTCTGTGTGGAAACTGTGTGTAAAAAGTCGCGTTTCGTTCTGAAACCGCTTTTTCAGGGTCCGTTCAAGGCCAAATTATGGCAACTGGCGGTCAAAGCTGTTGTAAAACCACAACGGGGATTCGCCGAGCGCTGGAAAATGACAGCAAGTTCAACTGCTTAGGGTGAATCTCAAGAAACTTGCAATCTATGCCGCGCACGCTCATTTTAGAAAGTGAGATAGGAGTGTCGGTCATGTCTGGGTTGCGATCGTTCATCAAGTTTGCCGTTGCCGCTGCGCTTTTCAGCGTGGTTTCGCAAGCTGCATTCGCGTGGACGGAAACCCCTCCCGCACAACAGCCCGCTCAACCATCGGCGCAAATGCAAGGCGTCCCCGGCGTGGTCATCGACCCTGCTGCGCCTCAGGCCGCAATTCAGGATCAGCAGACCGAAATCAACATTCCTGGCATCGGTCCGGTCGGCGTCTTGCCGAAGCTCGATTTCGGGCTCGACCTGCTTTACGGATCGAACACCGAGGAAACTCCTGACGCTGCGCCGAAGAGCGATGACGTCATCATTCGCGGCACCCTGAAGCATCGCTTCTAATCGCGAATTCGCCTCGAATGCAACCGTGACGCCGTTTCGAAAGAAGCGGCGTTATTTTTTGGACAAGGCCTTCGCGCCGTAACCTGATGAGGAAACCTCATGCCCGCTGCAGCCATATGGGCCGGGTTGGTGCATGTCTTGACAGCCGCAGGCGTCATCCCCGCGTTTCTCGCTTTGATCGCAACGGCTGACGGCGATTTTGCGGAAGCGTTCGTATGGCTCGGTATCGCGTTCATCATCGACGGGGTTGACGGCCCGCTCGCCCGGCATTTCGGCACCAAGAAGCACGCCGCGCGGTTTTGCGGCGAGCGACTCGACCTGATCATCGATTACATCACATATGTTGTCGTGCCCGCCTTCATGATCTATAAGGCGGATCTTGTGCCCGAAGACTACAAGGGGGTCGCGGCGGGGCTCATTCTGCTAACGTCGCTCTACCATTTCTCCGACACGGAAAGCAAAACAGAGGACGGATTTTTCGTGGGCTTCCCGGCCGTATGGAATGTGGTCGTTTTCTATCTCTTCGCCATTCCAGCGCCCCCGACTATAGCCCTTGCGCTGATCGTCGTTCTGGCGGCGCTCACCTTTGTGCCCTTCAAATGGATACATCCTGTGAGGGTGCAGGCATTCCGACCGGTGACTTTTGTAGCAATGGCGGTCTGGGCAGTCACCGCGATTGTCGTAACGGCGCAGGGATTCCCCGGCTCGGCCGTCGCGCAGGCGCTTCTTGCCGCAACAGGCCTCTACGCGGTCGCCATCAGTTTTCTGCGCACGACGAACAAAAACGCAACTTTGTGACGTGAGCGGCATTTGTCCTGAAGCTGATAAGCTCAGAAAATGATTGCGATGCGTTCGCGGGTTGTCTAATGCGGCGATTTATAAATTCAATGAACAGAACGGGGCGGCGGAATGGTTGAATGGCTGATGGATCCAACAGTCTGGGCGGCGCTGCTCAGTCTGACCGCTCTCGAGATCGTTCTCGGCATCGACAACGTCGTCTTTCTCTCGGTCATCACCGGCCACCTTCCGGAAGATCAGGCGCGGCGCGCTCGGCAGATCGGCCTGTTCCTCGCGCTTCTGTTCCGCATCATGCTGCTGTTCGCAATTACGTGGATCATTGGCCTCAAAGCCGACGTCCTGCCATCGTTGCTACCCGGCATATCGTGGCGAGATATCATTCTCATCGTCGGAGGCCTGTTTCTGATCGTCAAGGCGACGCAGGAAATGCATGGCGAAATGGAAGGGGAAAACCACGAAGATAGCGAGGCTGGCGTCGTCAAAGCCAGCTTCAATGCTGTTATTGGTCAGATCGTTGTGGTCGATGCGATTTTTTCGATCGACTCCATCATTACGGCGGTGGGGATGGTGGATGACATCAAGATCATGATCGTGGCCGTGATCATTGCAGTTATCGTCATGTACCTGGCCGCCGAGACGGTGAGCAGCTTCATCGAGCGCCATCCGACAACAAAAATGCTCGCGCTCGCATTCCTTTTGCTGATTGGCGTCATGCTCGTGGCTGACGGCTTCAATTATCATATCGAACGGCAATATATGTACTTTGCCATCGGGTTTGCTTTGCTCGTGGAGTTTTTCAACATCATGGCTATGCGCCGCAAAAAGGGCGCCATGGTTAGCAAGGGGCTGAAAGCGCGTGTTGCGGCTTACCGGCGACGCCAAAGGGAGGCCGCAGGGAAATAATTGCCGGATAATTGATCCCGACGCCTTGCTCCCGCCGCTTGCCTGTCGAATATCACAAGGCGGATCGGGCCGCCGTAGGGATTAATCCGTCGAGCGCCGTGTATCAGGGAATAAGGTTATGGTTTTAGCGAGAGTTCTGGTTGTTGCATGCACGGCATTTTGGGGAGCGCATGCCTTCAGCGCCGTCAACGCGCATGCCGAGGAAGTCGTGACGGAGCATCAAGGCCTCGACGTTCTTGGTAATCTCGAAATCGCGCCGGGCCGCTCGTTGAAATCCGATGGCGTCGTGCTTCTCGTTCATGACACGCTCGCGCACCACCGTATGGAGGTGATTTCGGCGCAGCAGGACTTGCTGAAAGAGCGCGGCATCAATTCGCTGGCGATCACCCTCAGTCTCGGTCTCGACCAGCGGCGCGGCATGTATGATTGCGCGATCGAGCAGGATCACCGCCACGACGACGCGCTCGATGAAATCGACACCTGGGTGGCGTGGCTCAAGGAAAAAGGCGCAGTTGGCATAACCCTAGGCGGGCATGGACGTGGCGCGGCTCAGGCGGCTCTCTACGCAGAGCGTAAAAACGAAAAGGCGATCCGCCGCCTCGTGCTGATCGGGCCGCTCGCCCAGACATTCGACAGCGCCGAGGCGGAGTATCAGATGCGATATCGGCGCCCGTTGCGCGACGTGCTTGGTCAGGCCGAGAAATTCGTTTCGCAGGATTCGGCGGATGAACTGCTCGAAGGGACCGGATTTCTCGAATGCCCGACCCCGAAAGTCACCGCCGGAGCGTTTTCGGATTATTACAGCGCCAGTCCGCGCTTTTTCACGCCGAGCCTGCTCGCTGGCCTGAAAATCCCGGCGCTTGTGGTGGTAGGGGATCAGGATCGATCAGCCGCCGAGGTCATGGCCGCCATCGAGAGTCAGCCATCGAAAAACGCCACTCTCTCGGTCGTCGCAGGCGCGGATCACTACTTCAGCGACCTGTTTGCCGATCAGCTTGCCGACAGCATCCGCGATTTCGTCAGGAAGCCCGCGCCCTCCGCCGCACAGACCCAGGCGCCCCCGGGCTGATCAGGGGGCCGTTCGGGGTTTTTCAGCCTGTCGCAATCAAGCTCTCACGTAGCTGCCTGGCGCATCCTCGATAGCTGGAAACGGGCCCTCGCCCGGTTCGCGCGCAGGGACGCTATCGCCTGAATGGATCGCAAGCCACGCGCCATAGTCGGGCCACCATGAGCCGGTGTATTCAGTCGCCTGCCGCATCCAGTCTTCCAGTGTCTGAACTGGCTCGTTCGCGCCATCCGCCGTCCAGTACATGTATTTGTTTTTCTCGGGCGGGTTGATGACGCCCGCGATATGGCCGGAACCGGCAAGAACGAATCGAGCCGCTTCCCCGAACAGTTTCGAACCCTGAAAGACGGAATTGGCCGGCGCGATGTGGTCATCCCGCGTCGCGAGTTCATAAATCGGCAGCTTGACCTGCGAGAGATCGAGCTTGACGCCGCCAATCGTCATCTCGCCTTTCGCCAGCCTGTTGAGATTGTAGAACTCGTTGAGGTAGAAACTGTGGTTGGCCGCCGCCATGCGCGTAGAGTCCGAGTTCCAGTAGAGCAGGTCAAACGGAAACGGCTGCTTGCCGAGCAGGTAATTGTTCACGATGTATGGCCAGATCAGGTCCTTTGGCCGCATCATGTTGAACGCGGCGGACATGCGCGAGCCGTCCAGATAGCCGCGCTCGGACATCATCTGTGTCAGCGCCTTGATCTGGGTGTCGTTGATGAAGATCGCCAGATCGCCCGCGCGCTCGAAATCCACCTGCGTGGTCAGGAACGACGCAGCGTTAATCGGCGCCATGTTCTTTTGGGCCATATAGGCGAGCGACGTGGCAAGTAGCGTGCCGCCCACGCAATAGCCGAGCGCGTTGATCTTGGGCTGGCCGGTCACCTGACGCACGACATCTGTCGCGGCCATGATGCCCTCAAACATGTAATGCTCGAAACTTTTCGAGGCGAGCCGCTCATCCGGGTTGACCCACGAAATCACGAACACCGTGAAGCCCTGATCCACCAGCCATTTGACGAACGATTTCTGCGGCGTGAGGTCGAGGATGTAATATTTGTTGATCCATGGCGGCGCGATCAGCAACGGCGTCGCGAACACCGTCGAGGTTGCGGGCGCATACTGGATAAGCTGGATGATGTCGTTCTGAAAAATCACCTTGCCGGGCGTCGTCGCCAGATTTTTACCCACGGAGAAAGCGCTCATGTCGGTCTGCCGGATTTTGAGCAGGTCGCCCGAAGCCTCCAGATCGTTCACAAGCTGCGACATGCCCTTGACGAGATTTTCCGCGTTCTCCGCGACCGTCATGCGCAGCACTTCCGGATTGGTCATCGGAAAGTTGGAGGGCGAGAGGGCGCTCGTTATCAGGTTCAGGTTGAAGCGCGCGCGCTGCTTCGTGCGCTCATCTAAGCCGTCCGCGTTCTCGACCATCATTTCCGCCCAGTTCGTCGCGAGCAGATAGGCCTGCTTGACGAAATCGAAC
>JBGSLP010000349.1:0-10211 GCA_041740655.1 Alphaproteobacteria bacterium | reverse complement strand
CGCAATAAGTACAACAACATGCCTTCATAAGAGGCGGAAAGGGAGGCTTGATATGATCAAGTCGGAACTTATCGAAAAAATTTCTGAGACGAACCCCCACCTTCTTCAGCGTGACATCGAAAAAATCGTGAATGTGATTTTCGATGAGATCACTGAAGCGCTCGCTCGCGGGGAGCGCGTGGAACTGCGGGGCTTCGGCGCATTTTCAGTGAAGCATCGTCCTGCTCGCACCGGTCGTAATCCACGAACGGGCGAAGCCGTCGATGTCGAAGAAAAATTTGTTCCTTTTTTTAAAACTGGCAAGGAACTGCGTGAACGCCTGAACAAGGATTTCCCGGCAGCAGCGAAGAAAGCCGCCGCCAAATCTGACTCTAAATCAGCTCCGGCAAAAGCCGCGCCTGCCAAGCCAGCTGCAAAAGCTGAGCCGGCGCCTGCGAAAAAAGCCGCAAAGAAGTGATGCGCAAGACGGTCGACCCGTCTGGTTTGGTTGTCGGAAAAGCCTTACGGAGCTTTCGGTGACACAATTTATCAGGTTTGCCGTCTTCGCAACTATCAGCATCGTCGTCTTGGCCCTCGCGGTCGCGAACCGGCATGTTGTGACCCTGTATCTCGACCCGCTGTCATCGAGGGATATTTCGGCCGCCATCGAACCGCCGCTGTTCCTCGTGATCCTTCTCAGCGCATTTGCTGGCGTCATCCTTGGCGCATTCGCCACATGGCTCAGTCAGGGCCGCTGGCGACGTCAGGCGAAAATTCGCGGCGCCGAGACGGTAAAGCTCAAGCGGAGCCTCGCTTTGCTTGAGGTGGAACTGGCGGAGGCCAAAAAGACGCGCCCCACAGCAGCCGCCAAATTCTTCGGCTCTCACCAGGGGCTTACGCACTAGACTTTTGAGCGGGTACCTTAGTATGGGCGTTGAAGTCAAAATCTGCGGAATTAAATCGGCCGAAGCGCTGAACGCCGCCATCGATGCTGGCGCTGATTACGCCGGCCTCGTTTTTTTTCCCCCCAGCCCTCGTTACGTCGACCCGAAAACCGCCGCCCTCCTTTCGGAAATCGGCCGTGGCCGCATCAAGATCGTCGGCCTCTTCGTCGATCCGCATGAGGACGAATTGGACGCAGTCCTCTCGCTGGTTAAGCCTGACATCATCCAGTTGCACGGCGCAGAAAAGCCCGTCGATGTGCGCGAAATCCGCGAATGGACTGGTTTGCCCGTCGTCAAGGCGATCAGCGTTCGCGATGAAACCGACGCGATTTCCGCCCTTGCGTTTCGCGGCATCGCAGACATCATCCTATTCGACGCCAAACCGGCCCCCGCCGCCGTGCTGCCGGGCGGCAACGGCGAGACCTTCAACTGGCGCGCGATTGATCCTGTCGCAACCGAGATCCGTTTTATTCTCTCGGGTGGGCTTACCCCCTCCAACGTCGCCGACGCAATCGCCGCAACCGGGGCGAGCGCAGTGGACGTTTCCTCGGGCGTGGAGCGCGTGAAGGGCGAGAAAGACCCCGAACTCATCCGCCTATTCGTCGAAGCCGCGAAGGCGGCCGCATTTGAGAGAACATGATCGCCATGGCTGATCGCACGCAAGCAACGCCAAACAGTTATCGCACCGGACCGGACGAGCGCGGCCATTTCGGCATTTTCGGCGGACGCTATGTGGCGGAAACGCTCATGCCGCTCGTGCTATCGCTGGACGAGGCCTATGAGGCCGCCAAACGCGACCCCAGTTTTCAGGCCGAGGTGGATAACCTCAACACCCATTACACCGGCCGCCCCAGCCCGCTCTATTTCGCCGAGCGCCTGACGGAGCACTGCCGTAGTCTCAGCCAAAACGGTGGCGGCGCTAAAATCTATTTCAAACGCGATGAGCTGAACCACACCGGCAGCCACAAAATCAATAACTGCCTCGGGCAGATCTTGCTCGCCCGGCGTATGGGTAAAACCCGCATCATCGCGGAGACGGGCGCGGGGCAGCACGGCGTGGCGGTGGCGACCGTGTGCGCGCGTTTCGGCCTGCCATGCGTGATTTATATGGGCGCAACCGATATCGAGCGGCAGAAACCGAACGTCTTCCGCATGAGGCTGCTGGGCGCGGAGTTGCGCGCGGTCACATCCGGCAACGGCACGCTGAAGGACGCCATGAACGACGCCCTGCGCGACTGGGTGGCGAATGTGGAGGATACGTTTTACATCATTGGCACGGTGGCGGGGCCGCACCCTTACCCTGCCATGGTGCGCGACTTCCAGTCCGTGATCGGCCGCGAAACACGGGAGCAGATGTTGGCTATGGAAGGGCGGCTGCCCGATACGCTCGTCGCGTGCATTGGCGGCGGCTCGAACGCGATGGGGCTTTTCCACCCGTTCCTCGATGATCCAACTGTGAAAATTTACGGCGTGGAGGCTGGCGGCCACGGGCTAGAGGTCGAAAACGGCCACGCCGCCTCAATGAACGGCGGGCGCCCCGGCGTGCTGCACGGCAACCGCACCTATTTGCTTCAGGACGCCGACGGGCAAATTCTGGAGGGCCACTCGATTTCGGCGGGCCTCGATTACCCCGGCGTCGGCCCGGAGCACGCCTACCTGCGCGACACGGGCCGCGTGACCTATGTATCGGCGACCGACAAGGAGGCGCTGACCGCGTTCCAGCTCTGCACCAAGCTCGAAGGCATTATCCCCGCGCTCGAACCCGCGCACGCCCTCAGCTACGTTACCAAACTCGCGCCCACCTTGCCGCAGGACGACCTGCTCGTCATGAACCTCTGCGGCCGCGGCGACAAGGACATCTTCGCCGTGGCGGACCATCTGGGGATGGAGATTTGAGTGTTCCGTCAGACAAACTTCAGATTTATAACCCTATCGTTGCCACGGGTGTCGTGATCTGTACGATCTTAGGTGGATGCGGTGTAGTGGACAAGCATAATGCCAAAATGGACAAAGAAATTGCGAGTCATCATGATAAACTCAAAGTTCTTTCGTCAAAACATATAGATGACTGCCTTCTCTTTTTTAAAACGAAGCATCCAGAGTTTGAGTTTTTTTCAACTCCCACTTTTAGTCAAGGGGCAACGAGACTATCGGTAATGGATCATGTTAATAAGCGAGCCGGCGCCCGACCTGTACTTTCGTTTTTTAGCAACACGAATAAAAAAATATGGGTTTCGACTTTTCAGATGCGTGCGAATGCGTTGTGTAAGTATGTTGTGGAAAATAATGAGTTGGTTTTTTATCACGGTTGCTTGACCTCTAATACTTGGTGCCAATAGTAAAGGCTTTAATTTATAAAATAAAAAGTGGCTACCCAATGCGCGTTTCATTAAAATTTCATAACTTACGAAAAAAGTCGGCGCTTGTGACGTTTGTCACGGCGGGCGATCCGGATTATGCGACCTCGCTCGCCATCCTGAAGGCGCTGCCTGGCGCGGGCGCGGACATTATCGAGTTGGGCATGCCTTTCTCCGATCCGATGGCGGACGGGCCGGCGATTCAGGCGGCCTCGATGCGCGCGTTGCAGGGCGGGCAAACCATGGTGCGCACGCTCGATATGGTGCGCGCCTTCCGCGAGGGCGACGTCACAACGCCCATCGTGCTCATGGGCTATTTCAATCCGATTTACATTTATGGCGTCGAGCGCTTTGTCGCCGACGCGAAGGCGGCGGGCGTCGATGGCCTCATCGTTGTGGATATTCCGCCCGAAGCCGACGAGGAACTCTGCCTGCCCGCGCGGGCCGCTGGCCTCGATTTCATCCGCCTCGCCACGCCCACAACCGACGCCGCACGCCTTCCAGCCGTGCTGGCCAACACCGGCGGCTTTGTTTATTACGTCTCCATCACTGGAATTACCGGCACCCGCGCGCCAGATATTGGTGAGGTTGCAAAGAACGTGGCGCGCATCAAGTCGCAAACGCCCCTGCCTGTGGCTGTCGGATTTGGCGTTAAAACGCCCGAACAGGCCGCCGCTATGGGCAAAATCGCCGATGGGGTCGTGGTCGGTTCGGCCATCGTCAGCGCGATAGGCGATAGCCTCGATGCGGAGGGCCGCGCCACTGCGGTAACCATCCCAAGCGTTTTGGCGCTTGTAACGGAGCTGGCGGCGGGGCTAAAACAGAGCAGCGTGGACAACGACGCGCTCGTTTAAGGTGTGTCATTCCCGCGAAGGCGGGAATCCAGGTTCAAGCGCCGGATGATGGATCCCCGCCTTCGCGGGGATGACAATGTATTGACGGCAAGCTTTGAGGCCTAATCAGTGAACTGGATCAACAACGTCGTTCGCCCCAAAATTCGCGGTCTGCTCCAGACCACGAAAAAAGAGCTGCCGGATAACCTTTGGGTGAAATGCCCGGAAACCGGGCAGATGGTTTTTCACAAGGACCTAGAGGCGAACCAGTTCGTCATCCCCGGCTCCGGCCATCACATGCGCATTGGCGGCGAGGCGCGCCTCAAGCTGTTTTTCGACGGCGGCAAGTTCGACAAGATCGCGATGCCTGAAGTGACGCTCGACCCTCTCAAGTTTCGCGATGAAAAGCGCTATGTCGATCGCCTGAAAGACGCCAAGGCTAAAACCGGCATGGACGACGCCGTCATCGGCGCCTACGGATTTCTCGACGGGCTGCGCGTGGTCGCCGCGGTACAGGATTTCAGCTTCATGGGCGGCTCGCTGGGCATGGCCGCTGGCGAGGCGATCGTCACGGCGATGCTGAAGGCCGTCGAATTGAAAACGCCATTCGTGTTTTTCGTATCATCCGGCGGCGCGCGCATGCAAGAAGGCATCCTCTCGCTCATGCAGATGCCGCGCACGACAGTCGCCGTGCAGGCGTTGCGTGATGCGGGCCTTCCATACATCGTCGTGATGACCCACCCGACAACCGGCGGCGTCACGGCCTCCTATGCGATGCTGGGCGATATTCACATCGCCGAACCGGGGGCGCTGATCGGCTTCGCGGGCCCGCGCGTGATCGAACAGACCATTCGCGAGAAACTTCCCGAGGGTTTCCAGCGGTCGGAATATCTCATGGAAAAGGGCATGGTCGATCTCGTCGTCCATCGGCATTACCTGCGCGAGACGCTGAGCCGCATCTGCCGCACGCTCACCTCCGCAAAACCGCGTCAGGCCGAGACCATGGCTGCAAAGCCAGCGCCGAAAAAAGCGCCCGCGCCAAGCGCAAACCATGTCGATACGCCCGCACCGGTATCGCCGCCGCCTGCCCCGCCGCCAGCCGCTCCTAAACCGGCGGCGCAAGCAATGGCGACGGAGCAGAAACCTGCGCCGCAATCCGGCCTGCCCGCCGTCATCGAGCACAAATCACCCGCGCCCGAGAAAGTCGCCAACGGGCTTGACCATGACGCTGCCTCGCATGAACCGCAGCAGGGCTGATTTCTCCGCAGAGGCCAGCCCTCTTCAATATGCTTGTCATCATTGCGTCAACGCCATTAGGCTGTTTGTGACGCGTTCATAACCGCAGGATTTCTGGTGCCTCCAAAAGACAGTTCCGACGTGCTGCAGGCGTTTGAGCGCCTGCATCCCAAATCCATCGATCTGTCGCTGGATCGTGTGCGCCGCCTTCTGGCCGATCTGGGCAATCCGCAGGATCGCGTGCCACCGGTCATTCATGTGGCGGGCACTAACGGCAAAGGTTCGACGGTGGCGTTCCTGCGCGCCATCCTGGAGGCCGCTGGTTATAAGACGCATGTGTTCATCTCTCCACATTTGAGGCGCTTTCACGAGCGGATCATGCTGGCGGGCGAACGCGGCGCGGCGCCGATTGATGAGGCGGCGCTTGTAAGCGTGCTCAAGCGCACCGACGCCGCCAATAATGGCGCGCCAATCACATTTTTCGAGATCACGACGGCGGCGGCTTTCCTCGCCTTCTCCGAACATCCGGCGGACGTGCTCATTCTGGAAACCGGGCTGGGTGGGCGGCTCGACGCAACGAACGTCGTCGCCAACCCGATGATGACGGTTATCACGCCGATTTCCATCGATCACACGGGTTTTCTCGGCGCGACACTGGCGGATATTGCCGGGGAGAAAGCCGGCATCCTGAAGCCGCGAGCGCCATGCGTTGTCAGCCGGCAGGAGGAGGAAGCGCTGGACGTTATCGCCACGCGCGCCGCCGAAACCATATCCCCGCTGTGCATCGCGGGCATGGACTGGGATGCCTACGAGCAGCACGGCCGTCTGGTCTATCAGGACGAGTCCGGGCTGGTGGATTTGCCGATGCCGCGATTGCTTGGCCGCCACCAGATCGATAATGCTGGCGCTGCCGTCGCCGCCGCACGCCGCCTTCCGGGCTTCCGCATCACGGAGGAGTATCTTGGGCGCGGCCTTACAACGGCGGTGTGGCCCGGTCGGCTTGAGCGGCTTGGCCCCGGCGCGCTGTATGCGCTCGCCCCTCCCGGCTCGGAAATCTGGCTTGACGGCGGGCACAATCCGGCGGCTGGGGAGGCGTTAGCGCGCGCGCTCGCCGATCTGGAGGACCGGGTGCCATGCCCGCTTCATCTGGTCGTCGGCATGATGTCGACAAAAGACGCGGGCGGATTTCTAGGCCACTTCAAGGGGCTGACCGAATTTGTGGCGACCGTGTCCATTCCCGGACAGCAAAATGCGTACGAGTCCGCCGAACTTGCCGCCATGGCCCGCAAGCAAGGCCTATTCGCCGAACCGGCGACCGACCTTGAGGATGCATTCGCGATGAGCCGTGGCTTTGCACGCGGCCCGGTGCGGATTTTGATCACCGGCTCGCTCTATCTGGCCGGGCATGTGATGGACACCCACGAGCACGGTCTGGCGTCCACCTAAATAGGGCGCTAGGCGGCGCTGCGCTCGCGAGGCGACAAAGCCTCGAACACCGATGCGTTGACCGCCTGAGCCGCAGGTGAAAGCACGCCATGCGCGCCGTAAACCGCGATCTCCACGACCGGGAGCGGCGGCAGATCGTGGCGGGCGTCCAGCACTTTCATGCTCGGCATCACCGATGACGCCGCAATAGCCGCAATAGCCAGCCCCTCGGTCACGGCCGGGAGCAGACTTGCGAGGCTCGGGCTCTCATAAGCGATGCGGCTTACCACGCCAGCATTTTCCAGTGCGCCCATGGCCGCCTCGCGGAACGGACAGCCTTGCGAAAACATAGCGAGAGGCAACGGACGGCGCGCGGCAAGCTCCTCGGAGGCTGAAACCCACAACAGCGGCTCGCGCCTCACGGTGATGCCGCCCTGAAGACCGGGAAGCCGGGTCACGAGCGCCATGTCCAGTTGCCCTTTGTCGACAGCGGCGACGAGTTCGACCGACAATCCGCAGCGCACCTCCACCTCGATATTCGGATGGCTCACGGCCAGGCGGCGCAGCACCGGCGGCAGCATGAAGGATGCATAATCGTCAGGTGTGCCAATGCGCACCCGGCCCTCAACGTCAGCGCCGCGGGTGCGTGCGATAACCTCGTCGTTCAGCGCGACGATGCGCTTGGCGTGACCCATGAGGCGCTCGCCCGATGGCGTGAGCGTCGCGCGCTTGCGATCCGCGAAAAGGCGGGCGCCAAGAGCCTCCTCCAGTCGCCGGATCTGCATGCTGATCGCGGGCTGCGTGCGGTTGAGCCGTATCGCTGCGCGGGTGAACCCGCCGTCCTCGGCAATGGCGAGAAAGGCGCGGAGGCAGCTTGGATCGAGATCAATAATCATGGTTTCTGATTTTCACAATAACAACTATGCGTTTCCGTTATGGACATTACACCTCTATGGCTGGGGTTGCAAGACACGGAGCCCCCTCATGACGACCGCATCAGCCATTCGCCCACTGGATAGCGCGCTGCCGAAAGCGCTCCTGCTCATCGCGCTGGGCGGCGCCTTGACAGGGTTTTCGCCGATCCTCGCCCGCGTGAGCGATGTCGGCCCGCTTTCGACGGCCGCGTGGCGGATGGCTTTCGCCGCGATGGCTCTGGCTCCGCTTCTCGCCGACGCGCGCGGCAAAGCCGCCGGAGCGGTGAAAGGCGCAAGCAAATGGCCGTTGTTACTCGCCGGCCTTTTCTTCGCTGTCGACCTTGGCTTTTATCATTGGGCGCTAGAACTCACCAGCGTCGCCCACGCAACACTGATCGTGAACATGGCGCCCGTGGTTGCTCTCGCGGCCGGCGTGCTGGCGTTCGCTGAGCGTCTGGGACGGCTGAAGCTCGCAGGGCTTATCCTGTCGATCGCAGGCGCATTGTTGATGACCACCGGGCGCGCAGGGGTATCTGGGACGCTGGAAGGCAACGCGCTGGCTGTTGCGGGCATGCTCGGATACGCGTTCTATCTCATTGCGGTGAAGCGCGCGCGCGGCCTTCACGATACCACCGTCATCATGGTTTGGTCATCGGCGTCTGCTGCCGTGATTCTGTTCATCGCCGCGGCTCTCGCGGGCGAGGTCATCATTCCCCAGTCCGCTCATGGCTGGGGCGTCGTAATCGCGATGGGGTTGATCACGCACGTCGCCGGACAGGGGCTGGTCGCTCTGGGAATGCGGGATGCGCCCGTCGGACTGGCCTCTATCGTGCTCTTCACGCAGCCGGTCATGGCCGCGTTCGCCGCGTGGGTCGTGTTCGGCGAAACGATGGCAGCGGCCGAGCTTTACGGCGTCGCGCTTGTGCTTGGCGGCATCGCCCTCGCAACCCGCTCCCGACCGTAAGCGCTATTCGGCCCTTTTGGCGTCCCTGTTCAGACGGGCGATCAGGCTGGACGTGTCCCAGCGATTGCCGCCCGAGGCCTGAATTTCGGCGTAGAACTGATCGACGAGCGCGGCGATGGGCAAACTCGCCCCATTCCGGCGCGCTTCGTCGAGGCAGATCGACAAATCCTTACGCATCCAGTCCACCGCGAAGCCGAAATCGAACTTGCCCTCGTTCATCGTGCGCCAGCGATTTTCCATTTGCCAGGATTGCGCGGCCCCTTTCGAGATGGTGTCGATCACGGATTCGACGTTCAGACCCGCCTTCTGCGCGAAATGCAGACCTTCGGCCAAACCCTGCACCAGACCGGCGATGCAGAGCTGATTGACCATTTTTGTCAATTGCCCAGCGCCAGCAGGCCCGAGCAGTTTCACAGCGCGGGCATAATGCGCGATGATGGGTTCGGAGCGCTCGAAAATCACAGGGTCGCCGCCAACCATGACGGTCAGTGCGCCATTTTCAGCGCCTGCCTGCCCGCCCGAAACCGGCGCATCGAGGAAACCGGCCCCGCGATTGTTGGCCGCGCCATAAAGCTCGCGGGCAATGTCAGCGGAAGCCGTTGTATTATCGATGAAAATCGCATCCGGTTGTAGGCTTTGGAAAGCGCCGTCCGGCCCGAGCGTAACCGCGCGCAGATCGTCGTCATTGCCAACGCAGCAGAACACGAACTCGGCGCCGCTCGCGGCCTCGGCAGGGGTTGGAGCCGCGCGGCCGCCGAACTTTTCCACCCATGCCTGCGATTTCGCGGGGTTACGGTTATATACGACGACATCATGCCCGCCTTTGACGCGGATATGACCCGCCATCGGAAAGCCCATCACACCCAGACCGATCCACGCAATCTTGCTCATATCCGTCTCCCTCGAAGCAGTATCGCACTATGTTTAGCCCAGTCGGCGTCTGGCGTAAAACATTCTCGCGTCACGAGAAAAACGCAGCCTCCCATTCCCGGGCGCGCTCATCCCACGATTTGAGGCCGGGATCGGCCAGCGCGGCGGCATGCTGGGAGAGCCAAAGGCTGTCATCCCGCAAAAGCGAGATGGTGCGGGCGGCGAATTCCTCTGGCCCCTCGGCAATGAAGCCAGTGACGCCATTTCGCACCCGCTCGGAAAGCGAACCGAATCCGCGCGTCATAATCGGCAGGCCGCTTGCGGTCGCCTCGGCAGCCGCGTTGCAGTAGGTTTCATCGCGATGGCCAGGGCATAGCAACACGCGGGCGGATTGCAGTTCTGCGACAAGCTCCGGCTGCGGAAGGCCGCCGCGCAGGGTGACGCCGACGCTCTGAAAATCTCCGACCCACGCCAGCGACGCATCGCCTTTGGGCGAAAACACGTGTAGTTCCGCTGCTGGCATCTGCGGGTGGACGTGTTCGCGCCAGACATCCAGAACCCACTTCAGGCCTCGATATGGCTGCGAAGTGAATAGGGCGCGGGGTGCGGGAGCGGCAACGGCAGCGGCGGCGCGCCTGAACATTTGCGGCATCCCATGCTCGATGATGCGACGGCTGCGGAATGGGAGC
>JBGSLP010000348.1:0-2914 GCA_041740655.1 Alphaproteobacteria bacterium | reverse complement strand
CGCCTCTGACGCGCGCCGCGACGCCGACCTCATAGCGCTGCCCGGATGCTCGCGGCATCCCTTAAAATCACCCCTTTCGGCGATACTCTATTCATCGAGCCCATTCAGGTTTTTGCATCGCCAAAGCGGCCGGATCAATTGGCGCCGGCGGGCTTGCGCGCCACGCCCTTGAACTTATCCGGTGTCGGGAGCAACGGGTCCAGACCCGCCATTTTGCTACCGTCGTACTTGGCGGTGATCTTAGCGATTTCTTCCGACACCCCGTCGGCGGCGGCGGTCAGGGCGGGCTTGTTATTCAGTTTCAACCCGGCGGAATAGGCGTAGTCGACAAGCCGCTTGATCTCGGGGACGTCAGGCGCGGCGGCCGCAGCGGCGGCGAGAAGTTTGCGCGCCGCATCGACCCGCTTCGCCATGGCGAAGGCGTATGGCTTTCTGGCTGTCGCATTGCTGACGGCGCGAATGCCGGTTTCCAGCTCCACGCCAAGCCCGACCAGATAGAGCATGCGCTTGCGGGCGGCGTCGGCGGCGTCATTCGACTTGCCCTTGGAATACCAGGTGTTATGCCGCACCTCGCCCTGAGACCAGGACAGAAGCTCGAACGCGCTGCCAGCTTTATGGCCGCCGACATTGACCAGATCTTCCTGCGGAACCACATGGCAACTGTAGCAGTTTTTCGCCAGTTCATAGAGCGAGCTTGGGCGGATCATGCCCTTGGCGTCGGCAAGCTTCCAGCGAGCCTCCTTCTCCGCTTTGGTTTCGGTTTTTTCGGTCTTGCCGCTGTATTCGCTGTGGGTCTTGATGAAGTCTTTTCCGGCGCCGTGGCAGGACTCACAGGATATGCCCGTCACTGGCTGCGGCTTGCCGTTTTTCTCCTGCACCGTGAAATGACAGTTCATGCACAAGCCTTCCGACCTGATGCGCCGCAGGCCCATTTTCTTTGCGATTTCGTTCCCCTCGGCCTTGCGCGGCATTTCATTGTAGGTCTTGAAGTGATGCGTGCCTTTCCAGGCCTCCGTCTCCTCCTTGTGACATTCCGAGCAGGCGTTTGGCCCAAGGGTTTTGGCCGCATCGGACGCGGTGGCGTTTACCGAAGCGGAAATCGTCAGGACGCCGAAAAGCGCAGCGATTGCAGACTGGCGAAAAGCGCCCATCGACAGGGGAAAACGCACGTTAAGCACCATAGTGGCTTCTCGCCCGTGATCCCCCCGCGGCCATACGGTAAGCCTGCCCTCGCGGGTCAGGTCGCTGACGCGGCGCCTCAATGGCAAGCCGGTTGCGCGGAGGCTCCAGAGCGAGCGGACGCTTCTGCTGGCTGCCGATGGCTATACGCTGGACGACGGTCGTTGGCGCCGCGAGCCAGCCCATCGCCTTCGTAAGCATGGTTTCCTCGATCGAATGATCGGTGGTCGGCAGGAACGGGTCTGCATAGCACACGACTCCGCTGCGAGCCGCGATAGTCTTGACTGACGCGACCATTTCCGGCGCGCCGCAAACATAGACCACGTCGCTCGGATGCAGGCGCGGCAGATAATCCGTGGGCCGACCCGGCTTCACGTGCCGGTTGAGCGTCTGCACGGTGCTGCAGCAGGGCACGACCCGCACATTGGGGAAGCGCGAAAGCCGCCCAAGCGCCGGGCCCATATACAGCGACTCGATGGTCCGCCCGCCGGCGATGACGATCATCCTGCGCTCTGGGTTCTCCCGCAGCGCGGCGATGGCTATCGACCAGATCGGCGCAAAGCCGGTGCTGGTGCCCACGAGAATAAGCCTGCCGCCCTGATTAGGTCGGAAATGCGCCGAGCCATATGGCCCCGTCACCTTGACCTTGTGCCCCAGCTTGATCTGCTTGCCGAGCATCTTCGTCACGCGCCCGTTGTCCATGCGGCGGATATGAAACCAGATCGTCCGGCTGTTCGGCGCGCCGCGCACGGGATGGGTGATGCTGAAGGGGCGGCTTGGGTAGCCTGCAAAGCGCAACTGGGCATACTGGCCCGCATGATAGATGAGCGCGCGGTCGGTCCTGATGCCGACCTCCATCACCTCGTGCGAGAGCGGGCGCAACGAACACACCATGCCCTCGACGGTGCGCATCCCCGATGACTGGTTTTTTTCAACCACCGCATCGCCGACGATACGCGCCTGGCAGGCGTGTATGACGCCCTGCTCCGCGCCCAGCCCGCCATGCACATTCCCCGACACCAGCCTGACGCAGCATGCGCCGCAATGGCCCGCGCGGCAGTTGAATGGCAGCTCGACGCCGTTGTTCAGCGCCGCATCGAGCAATAATTCTCCACGACGACCGGAGAAAGTTTCCCCGTTAACCGTAATATCGTGAGTACGTACCAATTGTCTGACCCCGGAAGTTGTCTGAGTTCCCCAAATTCGGCATCAGCCTCACGGCCTGCCGTCTCCGCACTTCCACGGATGATCAGCGATGTAATGGAAAATGAATTGCGCGACTGACCGGAAGCCCGCCGCCTAATGAACGTTTCGATTCGTGCGCCAATTTACACCCCATGACTAAGTATCGATGCGGGATACGGACGCGATGAATTTCCCAGATTCTGCCGCCGCCCAGGCGACTTTGCCCATACATCCCCAGCCTCTAGAATTATCCGCCCATGATGGCCACACAATGACTGTTTGGTGACTCCGAACTGCGACCAACGCGCGCTTTTTGCCCGGCGACCCATGATTCCCGGGCCGAATTTGCCGTAAAAATGGCTGGCGAAAGGCTTTTGAGAGGTGAATTCCCGCCGGGCTGGGTCGGGGGGATTACGTATGGGGAGGGGTGCTTTGGCAGCGAGCAGTTACGATTCATTATTTTGACATCAACCGTTGGAAACTCACGCAAGACGATGACAGACGCCGCAAATCACAGCACTCTATCGGCAAACTAAGGATTTGCGATTAT
>JBGSLP010000347.1:0-2023 GCA_041740655.1 Alphaproteobacteria bacterium | reverse complement strand
AGCGGTGGCGATCCTCATGCGTGGTTTGGAGGGTCGTCGTGGTTTTGAGTTTGACGCTAAAGGTCTCATACTCCGAGAAACGAATGCCGTCGTCCGCTAGATTAGCGGCGCCTCCTTCCGTCCGCGCGTTTTCCAACGCATCAGGGGGTCGATCATGGCATCGTCACGTCTTATTTTATACGCATCCACCGCAGTAAGCCTTTTCGGAATTACAACGCCTATCAACGCGCAGATCGCGCTTGAGGGCATCGTCATCGAATCCGGCGGCCTTGAGCCAATCGAGGCTGCCAAACTCGGCAGCGCGGTCACGGTCATCACAGGCAAGGAGCTCGAGCAACGGCAAACACGCCATGCGGCTGACGCCCTGCGCTCAGTGCCGGGCGTCGCGGTCAGCCAATCCGGCGGTAAGGGCAGCCTCACGCAAGTGCGCATTCGCGGCGCGGAGGGCAACCACGTCGCCGTTTTCATCGACGGGGTCGCGGTCAACTCGCTCGATAGCGGCGAGTTCGATTTCTCCACGCTGCTCACCACGGACATCGAGCGCATCGAGGTGCTGCGTGGACCGCAGAGCGGTATCTATGGCGGTAACGCCCTCGCCGGCGCGATCAGCATCTTCACAAAAAAGGGCGCGGGTCCGGCGCAGGTTTCGGTCAGCGCCGAAGCGGGCAGCTTCGAGACGCGAGAACTGTCGGCTAACGCATCGGGCGGCAGCGATCGCGGCTATTTCGGCGTTTCCGCTGTCACCCGGGAGACGGAGGGCTTCAACGCATCGCGCGGAAGCGGCGAGGATGACGGCTCCGAGCAGCAGTCGATATTCATGCGCGGCGGCGTCAGCGTTACGGACAATTTCCGCATCGACGCCATCGGCCGTTATCAGGAAAACAACGCAGACATTGACGAGGACGCCGATTTCGACGGAGTGGTTGACGACGTAGGCGGCATCGCATCCTTGCGCGAACAGACTTTGGGCCGCGTCACCGCCACGCTCGACCTGTTCGACAAGCGCTTCACGCAGAAGGCGTTCGCTGACTATTTCGAGGATGATCTGAACTCGACCTCGTCCGTGTTCGGCGCCTCGTTCAACGAGAGCCAGCGCCGCCAGTATGGCTATCAGGCGGATGTGAAATTCGAAACGCCCGCGTTCCTGCAAGCCCGGCACGCGATAACGGGCCTGCTCGACTACCGGGATGAAAACTTCAACACATCCGGCGCGCCGGGCCAGACTTTCGAGCGCGAACAGACTGGCGTTGTCGGCGAATATCGAGGCGAATTCCTCAACCGCTTCTTCCTAACCGCCAATATTCGTCAGGACTATAACGACGCTTTCGAGGACGCCACGACTTACCGCACCACCGGGGCCTACATGCTGCGCGAGACCGGAACACGTTTTCACGCCAGCTACGGCAAAGGCATCACCAACCCGACATTCTTCGATCAGTTTGGCGTATTCGGCGGTTTCGTCGGCAACCCGAACCTCGCGCCGGAGGAGTCCATCGGCTGGGATGCAGGGGTGGAGCAAAGCTTTCTCGGCGGCAAGGTCGTGCTTGACGTTACATATTTCCAGGCGGATCTGGAAAACGAGATCGTGTTTCTGTCGCTTCCCGCCGGGCAGTTCACCAATGTGAATTCCGACGGAACGAGCCAGCGCGAGGGCGTCGAGGTGACGGCCACGATCAAACCCGTCGATGGCCTCACCATAACCGGCAACTACACCTACACGGACTCGACTGACCCGCAGGGTGACCGCGAGGTGCGCCGACCGGAGCACGCCGCCAGCCTGAACGCCGCTTATACGTTTGCAAGTGGCCGCGCGCTTATCAATTTCGGCGTCGCCTATAACGGCGAAATGGAAGACGACGTGTTTTCCTTCCCGCTGCAGCGCGTAACGCTGGACGACTATCTGCTGGTCAATATTTCCGGGTCGTACAAGGTGGATGAAAAAATCACTCTGTTCGGCCGGGTGGAGAACGCGCTCGACGAAAAGTATGAGGAAGTGTTCAACTATTCGTCGACGCCAATTGCG
>JBGSLP010000346.1:0-3821 GCA_041740655.1 Alphaproteobacteria bacterium | reverse complement strand
ACGTCCACAGGTTTGGCGTCAATTCCCTGAAAGGCGACGGTTGCAACCTGGGCGAACATGGACTTGCCTATGGAAAACTGGGGCGCTCAATTGTTGAAAGAAACGCTAGCCGAGTTCTCGGAGATTTTCAAGAACATTAAGTGAACATACAGTCATTTTTTCGCGCTTATTCTTGCCTCGACAGCATCAATCACCAAAGCCGCCAGATCGCGGCCGCCAAACCGGGCAATTTCGCGTATGCCTGTCGGCGACGTGACATTGATCTCGGTCAGATAATCCCCGATGACGTCAATCCCAGTGAAAATCAGGCCGCGCCGCTTTAATTCCGGCCCGATCATGTCACAAATCTCGCGGTCGCGGTCCGTCAGCGCGATCGCTTCTGGCCTCCCGCCCACATGCATGTTCGAGCGCGTCTCGTCCGCAGCAGGAACACGGTTGATGGCGCCCTCAGCCCTGCCCTCGATCAGAATGATACGCTTGTCCCCATCGCGCACTTGCGGCAGATATTTCTGCACGATGAACGGCTCGCTAAACGAGGCCTGGAACATTTCCACGAGCGAGCCTGCATTCGTGTCCGCCTCCAGCAAGCGGAATACGCCAGCCCCGCCATTGCCATAGAGCGGCTTGACGATGACATCGTGATGCTCACGCCGGAATGCTTTCAGGTCGTCAAGGCTGCGCGTTATCAGCGTCGGCGGCACAAGGTTTGGGAACTGGGTGACGAACAGCTTTTCGGGCGCGTTACGCACCTCGGCCGGATCGTTGACGACGAGCGTTTTTGGATGAATTCGCTCCAGAAGATACGTCGTCGTCAGATAAGCCATGTCGAATGGCGGATCCTGACGCAGAAAGACGGCGTCAAAGTCTGTCAGGGGCAGCGTCTGGAGCGGCCCAAGCTCAAAGTGCCGCCCTTGCTCGTCCGCAACCTTCACCTGATGGCCTGACGCCAGAACGACGCCGTCCAGCATGCTCAGGGACTGCGGGGTATAGTAAAACGTTCGGAAGCCGCGCTTCTGCGTCTCAAGCATCAGGGCGAATGTCGAATCGCCCCTGATCGTCAGTCGGTCGATGGCGTCCATCTGAAAGGCGACATTGCGCGTCATGAGCATCCTCCACGATAGGGACGCTAAGTCACCGATGAACTGTGTTCAACACACGTTTCTGGAAGATGTCGCTAAAAAAGCCGAAATGCGTCAACCACGTGCTCTGGAGGCTTGCCGGGACACACGAACACGGCGTCGAAGGTGATGGATTGCGCGCTCTGGTCAGGAAAGTTCTGCATCCAGTATTGCGCGGCGTCGATAATTCGGCGCTGCTGCCGCTCGGTGATGGACCAGGCGGCTTCAGCCGCATTGCGCCTCTTCTTGACTTCGACGAAACCAAGTTCATCGCCCCGGCTCACGACCAGATCGATTTCGCCAGCGGGCGTCTTGTAGCGCCTGTTGAGGATTTTATAGCCATTGGCCGCAAGCGTCTGGGCGGCGTCGGTTTCCGCATCAACGCCGACCGAATAACTTGTAGACCGAACCGATTTCATTCCGTCAACCCCTTGGCCTTCAACGCAGCAGCCAGATCATACACCCGCTTACGTTTCATGCCAAGAGCCGATGCAACCGTATCCGCAGCATCTTTCACGCTCATGACTTTGAGCGCCTCATTGAGCCTTTCAACTATGGCGTCATCATCCAAGGTCAGTCCTGACACGGGAGGTCCAACGATGATCACCGCCTCGCCGCGCGCAAAAGCGCTAAAATCCTCCACTGCGAAATCCGGAAATGCGCCGCGCCTCAACTCCTCGTGCAGCTTGGTGATCTCGCGCGCGACCGACACCTCGCGACCGACAAACACGGTGGCCATGTCCGCCAGCGTCTGATCGAGACGGTTCATCGCCTCATAGAAAATGAGTGTGGCTGGAATGGACGCCAGTTCCCGGAACGTTTCCTCGCGCGCCGCGCTTCTGGGAGGGGGAAATCCGATGAACATGAAGCGGTTTGCGGGAACGCCGCTCATGGTCAGCGCCGCGATGGCGGCGGCGGGCCCGGGAATAGGGAACACCTTAACGCCGGCGTCGAGGGCGTCGCGCACCAGCTTGTGACCCGGATCGGAGATCAGCGGCGTGCCGGCGTCCGAAATAAGCGCGACCGAGCAGCCCGATCGCATGCGGTCGATGATTCGCAGGCGGTCGCGCTCATCGCTGTGGTCATGATAGGCGCTGAGGCGGCGCTCTATCCCGAAGGCGGAGAACAGCCTCCGGCTGTGGCGTGTATCCTCGCAATACACGTCCGACGCGCGTGCAAGGACTGACAGGGCGCGCGGACTCATATCACCAAGGTTGCCAATAGGCGTCGAAACAAGATACAGCCCTGGGGTAAGCGGTTCGCTTGCGAGTCGATCGTAAAGCGAGGCAAGGATGCCGCCAGTCATTCGCTTTGCCGGGCCAGTTGGCGTCGATGTTTCGGATGTCATGCATACGCCGCTTAATAATGAGGAAAACGAGGAGCATTAAGGCAATACAATCGTTTCGCCATATTTTAAAAGCTAGTATACCGTTGAAAAATCGAAATGTCCGGACGGGGGCAATGACGTTTCAGACTGCAATCAAAATGGTTGCCGCCTGCTTTCTGGCGCTGACGACCGTCTTGGGCTGCTCGATCAACAGCGGCAATGCGCCCGATGCAAGTGTTGCGAGCACCGGCGCAAACGGCCAGACCCGCGCGACCGGCCCCGGGGTCAAGGTGGCCATGCTCCTGCCGCTCACTGGCCCCGGCAATGCGCAACAGGTCGCAAAAGCGCTCAAACAGGCTGGGGAATTGGCGCTGTTCGACTTCGATAACCCCAATGTGCAGATTGCATCCAAGGATACGCGCGGCACGCCCGAAGGCGCGCAGGCGGCGGTCCGCGAGGCGATCAGCGAGGGCGCCGAACTGATCATCGGCCCATTATTCGCCAACGAGGTCGCGGCGGTCGCGCCGGAGGCGAAACGCGTCGGCATCCCCATCATCGCCTTTTCGAGCGACCAGAAAGTCGCGGGCGGGGGCGTTTATCTCCTGAGCTTCCTGGCGGGCGGCGACGTTCCGCGCATCGTTTCCTACTCCGCATCGCGCGGGATCAAGCGTTATGCGACGCTCACGCCACAGACCGATTACGGGCGCATTGTTGAGCAGGCGTTCATTCGCGCAGTGCAGGATAGCGGCGGGCAGATTGTCGCCTCGCAGCAATATCCGCCCGATGCAAACGGCATGCTGGAGCCGGTCAAGCAAATCGCCGCGCTGGCCAAAAAGGGCGAGCCTGCGCAGATCGACGCGATCTTCATGCCGGCGGCCGTCGACACGCTTCCGTTCCTCGCGCCGCTCATGCCGTATTACAGCGTCGATACCGCAGCGGTGAAATTGCTGGGCACGTCGGGTTGGGATTTCCCCGGCGCCGGCAAGGAGCAAGCGCTTCTTGGCGCGTGGTACGCAGCGCCAGACCCAAAAGGCTGGCAGGATTTCACCCGGCGTTATGTGGAAACCTACAGCGACGTGCCGCCGCGCCTTGCAAGTCTTGCCTATGATGCGGTCAGCCTTGCGGTATCGCTCTCCAATAACCCGCCCGGACGACGCTTCTCCCCGGATGAACTCACCCGGTCCAGCGGGTTTGCCGGAGTGGACGGTCTGTTTCGCCTCCGCGCGGATGGCGGAGTGGAGCGTGGCCTCGCCGTGCTCGAAGTGCAGCGTTACGGCGCCCAGATCGCCGACCCGGCGCCCAGTTCGTTTGGCAACGTAGCAGCACAATACTAGCTCAACCTGCCTATACCCGAGGCTGCGCGTGTGAAACGGCCG
>JBGSLP010000345.1:0-37898 GCA_041740655.1 Alphaproteobacteria bacterium | reverse complement strand
TTTGTATAGAAGGCACTAGTTGGATATATAGGTACCTATTGGTAACCTTCGGATCCGCTCTGAATGAAATGGAACCCTTACGCTGCAAAGTGTCCAACGCGTCAGCTGCTCGACCGCATCTCGGACAAGTGGGTCGTGCTCGTGCTCTCTCTGCTGGTGGATGGTCCCAAGCGTTTCAGTGTGTTGAAACGCGAGATCGATGGCATATCCCAAAAGATGCTATCCCAGACGCTGCGCGCGCTGGAAAAAGACGGATTTCTCACCCGCCGCGCTTTTCCGACCGTGCCTGTGACGGTCGAGTATGAACTAACCGCCCTGGGTCGATCTCTAAACCTCGCGCTTACACCGATGATCGACTGGGCGGTTGCGAACATGGATCGCGTCGTGAAGGCGCGCGATAGTTTCGAGAAAAAGCCGCGATAGCTCTCCCGGTGGATATGTCCGCTGCGGGCCAAGAGCCGACCTTGCAGCCGAGGCGGCTCTGCAGTCGATAAACCCGAGACCTTTCGCTCCTAAGGCCGGGTCACATACCCCCACCGTCCTAACTAGACGTTCATCCCAGACTCGTTGCCTGAGATGGAAGATTGCAGATATCAGGCACCCGCCTGGCGCTTGAAGAAATAGTGCAAGACGAAATGCGCGGGTGAGACCACTGCAACGAGCTCCCAACCCTGGGCCCCCAACTTGTTGAGCTCACTAGAATCGACGGTTTCCGTGATGACCAAATAATCCCAGTGCATCGGTCAATCTCCTTGTGGTTATGTATACGCTGCCGGCGACGCTGTGTATGTGCCCGCCAAGTGGCCTCAGTTACTCAAGCCACCATTGACTGTGGGGATTTTTGCCGTGGTCTATTTCGCAGCGAGGACTGACGAGAAGGGTAGTACCAGCCATACATTGGACAGCGACTAGGTTCTTGGATGCTATCTTCGCTTATATTGAGGCAAGGCAACCTCGATCGTCGAAATGACTGTCACCGACGACTTCAAGCCTGAGGCGCGGTCCTGATTGTTCGCAAAGGCGGCTCGATACGCCGCGCCGATGTTGGTGGCGATACGGCTCATTCGAGCGCCTCTTGCCAATGCGGATATGTGACGTATGCGGTGAGCGTCACCTGCTCATGTGAGCGGATGGTAACCGACTCGCCCTTGGGCATGTAGACGATCTCGCCCGAACTGGCCGTGACCGTGCCGGCATTGGTCGAGACTGAGAGTCGCCCCTCCAATATAATCATAACGTCATCAACGGTGAGCGTCACGTCGATGCTTTGGTCAGGCTCATATCGACCGAAGCCGATGGTGATCGGCCCGCCGTGACGCTGGTCGATCACGTTGCCTGTGAAAACCTTTCCGTCCTGTCCAGGCGAGAGCTCGAACGAGGCGTCTGCGATGGCGATCTTGCGAACATTCATGGGAGTCTCTCCGTCTTCTGGAATTAAGTCGGGTATGCCGCGTCGTTCACATCGTTGGCGACCCGCTGGGCCACGAGCTGCTCGACCTGCTTGAAATGTTCGGCGCCCCAAGCACATAGCGGTACAAGCGCGTCGGCCAGCGTTTTGCCGAAAGGCGTCAGCGAATAGTCGACCTTGGGCGGCACTTGCTGATAGTCTCGGCGATCAATTACACCATCAGCATGCAGCTCTTTAAGCTGCTGGATCAGCATCTTGTCGCTGACGCTGCCGACCGCGCGTTTGAGCTCCCCATAGCGCCGCGCGCCGTGCGCCAGATGGAATAGGATAAGTGGCTTCCACTTGCCTCCGATCACCAACAGCGCGACGTCCAAACCGCAGCTAAACACCATACTTTTCATCCGTTGCTCCGGGTACTTACCAAAAGGTGCATACTAGAAAAATGGATAGCCTCTGTCTACCTCCTTGACATCAGCATCCAGGAGGAACACATGGGCAGACTTCAAGGCAAAACGGCCGTCATCACCGGTGGCACGAGTGGCATCGGACTTGCGACCGCCAAACGCTTCGTCGCCGAGGGCGCGCACGTCTTCATCACCGGGCGCCGCCAAGCCGAGCTGGAGAAGGCGGTCAACGAGATCGGAGGCGCTGTCTCTGGCATTCAGAGTGACATCGCTAGCCTCGACGATCTTGACCGGCTGTTCACCCTTGTACGCGACGAGCGTGGTTGGTTGGACATACTGTTCGCCAATGCCGGAGGTGGGGACATGGCGCCGCTCGGCATGATTACGGAGGAGCAGTTCGACCGAACCTTCGGCATTAACGTCCGTGGCACGCTTTTTACCGTACAAAAGGCGCTGCCGCTGATGAAGGCGGGCGGATCGATCATTCTCACAGGCTCGACGACCGGATCGAAGGGCACGCCGGCATTCAGCGTCTACAGCGCGAGCAAGGCCGCGATCCGCAACTTCGCGCGAAGCTGGACGCTTGACCTCAAGGATAGCGGCATCCGCGTCAACGTGCTTTCGCCCGGGGCGACGTCTACACCCGGTCTCCACGGCATCGCAAGCACACCCGAAGAGGATAAGGCACTCGTCGCCGGCCTTATTGCCCAGACGCCGCTAGGTCGGCTCGGCCAGCCCGAGGAGACCGCCGCGGTCGCGCTGTTTCTAGCCTGCGACGACAGCAGCTTCATGACAGGCGCCGAGGTGTTCGTGGATGGAGGCGCGGCACAGGTCTGAGTCACCAGATGCCGCCTGTTCCATCATGGGGATTTTCTTTATCCCCAACGGCAGCTATCCTTAGATGTATGATGTGGTACAGGGCCGAAAACCCGCAATAGCTCAATCGGTAGAGCACGTCATTCGTAAGCATGAAGTCATGCCGTCAAGCTATTGATCTGTTTGTAAATTCGGAGTTGCAAAGAAACGCATTAGAGGGGATTGTGGTGCAATTCCCGATAATGTGGAAACATCTCCTAGCGCCGCATTTCTTTTGGCTTATTGTCCTGGTTACACGGTGGTTACAACGCCCAAGTATGCCGCAATAGCTCATCCGGTAGAGCACCGCTTTCGTAAAGCGGGGGTAGGGGGTTCGAGTCCCTCTTGCGGCACCAGACCTTCAACTCCTGATCCAGGTTGCCGCCCTCCTCTAGTTCTTGGCAGGCAACTTGATATAACTGGATGCTTCTTCGATCTCCTTGATGGACTGTATCGCGAAGCGCCCCAGATCAGGATGGAGCGACCAAATACGAAGCAGTGGAATGTCGCTTGCTCTGCCGAACCGCCCCACATTCGCCAAAGCCTTTTCAATCACGTCTTCAATGCGGAAAAACTCGAAATAGCCGGACTGGATTGTCGGCTTCTCTAAGGCCGCGCGGTAGATCGACGCGAGCTCGTTGGGGAAGAATTGGCCAAAAGAAGTCACCACCGGCTCCGAACCCGGAAGCCGCCGCGCGCTTTCAGAGAAAATGAGGTCCGAACTGAAGAATCCCCCAACGACGGCAGCCGCAACACCGGTGTCGTGGCACGACAGAATGGTAAGTCCAGTAGCACAATTCGTCTTCCGTTCCGATACTGGAAGATCGTCGCGATGCAGCCAGTAGAGAATCTGGCCGCAAGCAAGCACCGCATGTTCCGCCGCAGATGCGGCTTCGGCGGAACGGTCAGGCAAGGGGCAGCGCAGGCGCGCCAGCGCAATGTGAGCCATTTCGAACGTTCGAATACTGTCTTGGACGGACACATTCTTCTTAGGCGGTAATTCCGTCCAGCGCTCGATGATCGGCCCGACACCCGGGTCTGAATGTGATGCGAGGTCCGCGATTAAGGAAGGAGTGAACATAGAATCGCGATCGGCGCTTTTCGCAGCCATGACTTGCAAGGCCTTGCGATTGGTATCAGAAAGCTCGTTCCAGCCTTCGCAGTACGCGCTATCATAGGGATGATCGAATTGCGCGTTCCATAGGCCGACCGCACACTTCCATGAATCAGGATTGTCCCGATCTGCCAACACCTCCCTGATCTCTGCCCTGACGTTTGCGACATGTTGTTCCTGATCGTCGTCGAGTGCGCCGAGAGACTTGAGCGCGTCGATTATCCCCCAAGCATCAAAGCCGCCATTGGGCAAGCATGTTGCTTCGATGGCGGCAATCAATGCACGCCGATCATCGCCACTTAATGCGTGGGCGCTCATCATCGCCGCACGCATCAGCCCAACCCGCAGATGGTGGGCGGCTCTCGGCCAGATTCTAACGATAATTCCCCGAAGGATCGTTCCGATCGAGGGCGCGTCACGATCGGAATATTTGTCGAGCTCGATGAGCAAACCAATCTGGCCAGGGCTCAAGGTTTCAGACCGCAGCCGCGCGGATAGGTTCGCACTCGCTGCAACCTTTGGTCCATTGTAGAGGTGACCGCTCCAAATGGGCCTGAAAATGCATGAGAGCCCGATTTCGCGCGTCCCCATATTTGAATAGCAGACCGCATAAAGACCCGTTCGCAGATTAAGTTTTTTTTCGCTGGCTTGAGCAAGCAATCTCCGGTGTTCTTCCGCCAACCGATCATCCATTTTCCCTACGAGATGGAACAACTCATCGAGTCGGCGGCCCGCTACCACTTCGTGCGGAATGGCTGCAAGGATGACACGGTCTTGCGCAGACCACGGTTGAATTGTCTCCGGCTTTGCTTCCACGTGCCAGATGAAGTCTTCGGAAACATCAAACCGCACGGTCTCGATTTCCTGGTCGATCCGCGCAAGTACCTCGTCAACGCGTTCGTTTGCCCAACGCTGCGCGTCGGAGCCGCATTCGCCCGACAAGCATGCGCGGATTACCCTTCCATCCGATAGCTGCGATAACACCTGACGACGGAAGCTGTCATCGTCGATCGCTCCCAGCACGAAGGGCCTCATCTCAAGGTGTTTCGGCAATCGCAACGCGGCGACCACCGCTTCGGGATTGTCGCCCGCCCGCCGGACAATGGCTTCTGCAGCGAATACGTTGAGGAACATCTCGTGACTGAAACTCACCCGGTCGCCACGTCTGTTCAGAAGGTTCGCGTCTTGAAGCGCCTGCAATAAAGCGCCCGATACCCCCTCGCGGTCTGACACGCGGTCTAACTCCCGGACCGAAAGGCCGAAACTTATGCGTTCGGTCATCGCTCCAGCGATGCGGGCTAGAGCGCGAATACCATCGGAGGCGGCAGAGCCGAGCCGTTCGCGCACGTAGGCATCAAACAGACCGTACTTACTGGTGTTGGGCGGCAACTGTTGTCCCAACTGCCCGATCATCTTCGCTTCAAGACCACTTCCGACGGTGCCGAGCAACTCTGCAAATGGCTCGGCCGAAATACCACCCGCAGCTTGTTGCGCGATGGCAAGTTTTGTTTTGGTGTCGGGAATTTGCACTGTGTAGCTGCGTGCCGGTAGAAGATCGCCGCGCTCAAGTGGCACCCGACTGGAGATGACGGCCCGCGCATGATAACGCTTCGCGGCCGCAGCAATACTTCGCGTCAAGCGCTGTCGTTCCCCTGGCGTGCATTCGTTGTAGCCGTCCACGACAAGCATAAGTCGGCGGTTCAGCTGCCGAGCAGCGGAAATCACCGCGGCGGCAGACCTCGCGTCGAGCAAGGCGACCTCGCGATTCACCACATCGCGCAAGTTTCCTTCAAAATCTTTCGCTGGCAGGACGATGGGGACGTTGCCTCGCGCCAGCGCGGCGAGCCCGATGCAGTAGGAAAGCAAGCTCTTGCCGCATCCTGAAGGCCCCATCAGTAGTATGTTATCGTCCTGCACGGAGCGTTCCAGCACGACCGCCGACGAAAGCTCATCGCTTTCGCAGACGCACGACACGGGTACCATCTCAGACGCAGATCCGCCGTAGGTCCCGATGAATGCTGCTCCGTAGGCGCTGAGCAACTGCTCGGCATCGAGCAATTGCGGGCTCAAGGCCGCGTCGATCGAGGATACCGCGAGCAAGCGATGGTGGGCCGCAAAGGCGCGCCACTGATCCAACGACCACCCGTCGCGCTTCATCGATGTAATAAATGCCGGAAGTTCATCGAGGCCGCCGATCGAAACCTTGAAATCACTCGGTGGGATCGTCGAACGCGGAGGAACGGCTGGAACGAAGACCAAGGCCGCATTCGGATAAGGAACATCGGCCCCGGCGAAGCTTCGCATCGCATCTCGCAGCGCCAGCTTCTCGCCGTGGGCCTGGAGATATGGATTTGCGAATTTCTTCCATACACCGGAAGCAAGATGAGCTTCCCAATCGCCGTTTTGCCCGCCGCGCACGGCCGAAGTGAAGCCTTTTGACTCGACGACCAGCGCAGCGCGGTCAATGGCGATGACGAGATCAATCTGCCGGTCGGCAAGATTCACATTCGCGAGGATGACGGCTGGAATGCCATGCGCTGACAGAAATTCACAGGCGCGCTTTAGCGTGGTCTGCTCGGAGGCATACTCAATCGACGCGCCAATAAAAATCTCTATCGACACCAAGTGGAACTCCGCAATGCGGCCCGTTCACGCGCCGAACATTGATATGTTTTTGGCCATTGATTCGTCCACAATAGTCCATGCGCTGAATGTATGAACTCTCGGATCTATATCACCATAACGCTGCTGCCACGAAAGGCTGTCCATAGCCGCCCCCCGGCCAAGGTTCATAAGCGCTGCGTCAAAGCATTTACCAATGGCATTGGCCACCACATTCGGATCCTCCACAGCGGCGAATGAAACCGATAGAGAGTAAGGATGATCTGCACATACTAAAAGAAACGGATCACTCCAATATTCGACTTCTCGCCAGAAGCCCTCTAGGTTGAACGAGCGACCGCCTCGAAAGTACCAAGTCGCATGCCAGATGAAGCCGGGTGCACCGGTAATGGTTTGTTGGGCCGTCGGCGCAGCCGCCCAAGGTCGACGAGAATACCGTAGGTCAAAGACTGTATCATATTGCTGTTCGGCGTGTTTTATAAGACGAACGGCATCTTCGTGCTGCTCTCGCATCCAGCCGTCGATTATGAGGTCGGTCCAAGTGTCGGCCGCCCGTTGCTGATTATTGAATGCTGAAGCTGCTCTGAAAGCACCTCCATTCAGGTCCCTCAATGTTTGCTCCAAACGCACTAAATCGTCTGCATGCGGTCGACGGCAGTGGCCAATTCTGTTGCGAATAGCACGCAGCTCCTCAATACGGCCCGTCCAGACGCTTTTTGACAGCAGAGCTCGCTCAAAAAGATCCCAGTGCTGAAGCGTAATACTAAAAAGGGCGCTAGCGTCAGTGTACGCCAGAAGATTTTGGGCGTCCGGAGTCTGCATATGATGAAACTCTTTTTCCCCTTGCTGACGATCAACAGCAGTTTTCGGCAATTGTTTCGCCCAATTAATTCCAAATTTTGTTTTTAACTCAACATAGACCAGAGCGCGCAACCAGGTTTCGAGTTGCCACCAACGCGCGTAGAGGGCTGATGCGAGGGGCGGCATCCCATTGCCCCATGCGCTATCAAGCGCCTGCCTCATATGGGCGGGAATTGCCGGCCAATCAGGGTCGATACGCGAGTCATCTGCGTTGGCTGCCACTGGCCCAATACCTTCTAGTAAACAAGATGAGTTCGTCTAAGGCGCCACAGGCTGGATGGCCGCACAGGCGCTCATTAACATCCGGTTGAATAGATTGCTAGGATAGCAGGGATATACTAGGCCTTGCTGGCCGACTGTCTGGAGTAACCCAGGAGCTGGAGGTCACACCTTTCGACGACCAGCGCGGTGAACAGTTCCCACGGACAGGGACAAGAGTCAGCTTCGATGGAAAAGCCGCTGCGAAAGCTTCCTACTGCTCTCCGCTTACCGGATTCAAAAAATAGGCCCTGATCCGTTTGACCGATTCCATCCGTGCACTAGGCTCCCGCACCGTCGTCATTGCGGGCCAGTCACGTTTCATAAAGACCCACCAGTGGTGCTCGGGGTGTTGGTCTGCGAAGCGTTGCAGCGCCGCGTCGTCATCCATCTCCCCGCCAAAGGCTTCCCAGTCGCGCTGCGCCGCAGCGACGGCGCGCTCATGATAGTCCGTGTCGTCGCCTGCTGTAAGCAAGTGGGTCTGGCACGCTTTGAAGTAGGGCGAGCGGCGCAGCGCAAGGAAGGCCTCGAACCGTCGGCCGCTTTCGACGCGGTCGACGCCAAGAGGGAACCGCCGTTCCAGGTCTCCCGCCAGCCGGTGGTCCGGCTCGACGGCGGTCTGTAAAACGATGCGACTGCCTGGTTGCCTGACAGTCAGTGGCGGGGTGAGGAAATTGATTCCGAGCGCCTTGCTCATGGCCATCAACGGCGCGGTGAACGGGTTGATGAACCGCGCCGCATCGGCTACCCCGAAAATGTACTACATGGCCTCACGGCGCAGCTTGAGGTCGACCGGGTCCTGGCCGATGATCGGACAGCCCAGCTTCGCCGCCGCGCGCACCGCGCAGTAGGCTTCGAGTTGCCTCAAAAATCTGTAGAGCGCGTCTTCACTGATGACGTCAAGCTCGCGTTGAAACTCAATTTCATCAAGGCCAGCGCAGTCGATCTGCTTGCCGTCGGAATGCTTGATGACTTCGGTATTGTGCGTGCGGCAAAACAACTGCATCGCGGCGCGGACGTCGTCATCGCCATAAAGTTCACCAACTGGCTCCACCACTCCAGCTTCGACGAGACCAACAAGAAACTGCCTTCCGTCTTGGCCGGTTTTGGCACGAAACGCGTATTCGTCGATGTAAATGCGGTCGTAGAACGCGAACGCGCTGAAATTGAGAATGAGCAGGCGCGACGGCTGGACGACCGCGAGGTTACGAGACCCCATGCCGAGATTGGAGGCGAAGGCGGTTATCATGTTGTTTGTGATCCGAAAAAGCTGGTTGCCGAGTGCGTTAAAAAATCATGCTTCGCGGTAGTGACACAATTATCTATCGGACACGCTGGCTCGGGCGGCCACTCCCGCACATGGTCGCCAGATTTCAAACGAAAGCTCGTAAGCCTGTGGGAAAACAGCGCTTTGATGCGGCTGCGCGGCGACGAAGAACAACCGTCTGCTGCCAGAGCGGAAATAAACCGCATCGAGCGTCGCACCCGGCAATCTCATAGCAAGTTCGCCTATCCGCTCGGCGATCTGCTCCTGCGATAGCCCCGCTGCGAGCCGGTAGCGCCTGACATGTGGAACCGGGCGGGCCTCTTAATGTGCCACTACTGGTGAGCACGATGACCATGTTGGGCTGAGGCGAAGTTTGAATTTGACCCATCTCCGCCATCGGCACGCCTTGCGGAGTAATTACAGCCTACGTCCGCTGCTCTTCGATGCAGACGAAAAGAACGTTGTGAGACTGGGCCAACAGCCGCTGTTGAAGTCCGGGATAGCGGCGCGGACGGGTGGTCGATTTGCTACTCTTGGTTGCTGCGATTTGAAACAATCTTATTGCTTGGGCATATGGTGTTCAGGGCCTGAATAATCTGATCCGGCCGACACGGCTTCTGCAGGAAAAGGGCTCGAGGAAAGGCACCTTGGAGTTGCTCGGACGAATAACCTGACAGCACTATGAAAGGCAGGCCGCGTGCTGTCATTTCGAATGCAAGAGGGCTTGCGCTTACACCGGCCAGATTGGCATCGACGATGGCCGCATCGAAGCCGCCGCTTTCAATCAGCGCAAGTGCCTTGTCGAGTTTGCCCGCTATCGCGGCTAATTTGAAACCGGCATCGACGATTATTTCTTCGAGGTCGAGGGCAAGCATCGGTTCGTCCTCGATAATAAGGATTCTCGTGCGCTCTTGCTTATCGATTGGCATCTGATGCAGACCCTTTTTCCGTGTCTGTCTCCAACGTGTTGACGACAAGCGCATCCAATTTCCAGGAGAACCCACTCTCCTGGTAGTCGGTCTCGGCTGTGCCGTCGACTGCCGCCTCCACCATGCGTCCGATCACCGTCTGGCCAAAACCCTTGCGGGTGGGTGGGGCTACGCTGGGGCCGCCGTCCTCAGACCACGACATCGAGAACGTTGGCTTTTCCGCCGGAGTGACCTTCCAGGAAATGCGCACCCGCCCCTCGCTGTTCGAAAGTGCGCCGTACTTCGCGGCGTTGGTGGCAAGCTCATGCAGCGCCATGCCGATGCCCTGGGCGGCCGCCGGCGTCAGGCGCAAGGGTGGGCCATCGAGCTGCACGCGCGTGCCTACTAAGTTCTTCAAATAGGCGAGCTGGGCCTCAACAAGATTCGCCACCTCGATACCGCGCCATTGGTTCTTGACCAGCAGGTCCTGGCTGGTGGCAAGACCGTCGATGCGTTCGGACAGGCGCTCCATGAAGATTTCCGGACTGGAGTGCTTCGCAGTCTGCTTGGCCACCGCCTGCACCACCGCGAGCAGGTTTTTGGCGCGATGGTTCACTTCATTCATCAGCAGACCGATATGTTCCTCGAAATGCTTGCGTTCCGTAAAGTCATAGAAATAGCAGACGACGCCAAACCGACCGCCGGGAATTTTCACCCGCTCGAGTTGCCAGTCATAGGATTCTACCGTGTTCCGGTTGGCACGCTTGCCCGTCGTGTCCTTGGAATGATAGCCCTCTCCGGTTTCAAGCGTGTGGCGAAACTGCGCGATGACCTCGCCGGCTACCGGCTCCTGCCATAGAATGCGTACGACTTCCTCGAAATCCCGGCCAATCAAAGGAACAATTGCGCCGAACGCTTTCTGGACGCTGGCGCTGGCCTGGGCCAGGCGAAAGTCCGAGTCGATGAGATAGACGCCAAAGGGATTGTTCTCGATCAGGTTCAGATAGGTGTCGTGGCTTTGGCGCAGCGCGGTCTCGGCCTGTTTGCGGTCGGTGATGTCGCGCACGTTGCACTGGATGACAGATCGGCCGTTCTCGTCATAGAGATTAGCAACCACCTCGACTTCCCGCACATTACCGTCCTGGTTCTTCAACGGCAGTGATTCATAGCGGATATGGCGCATGGCCTTCAGCGTTTGGAACATGTCGCGGCTCTGCTGTGCGTCCACAAGGAAGCCGATCTCGTATAGTTCGATGCCGATTAGCTGTTCGCGGGTGTAGCCGAGCAACCCTGTCATGAACGGATTGGCGTCGACGATCTTTCGTGTATCGGGGTCGAGGATAAGCACACCGTCATGTGCGGCCTCGAACAGCCGGCGGTAACGGTTCTCGGAGGTGCGCAGCTTGGCCTCGGCCACCTTACGGTCGGTGATGTCAACATTCGAGCCAAACCAGCAGAGCTCATTGCCAGCGGTGTCGAGAATAGGCACCGCCAACACTCTCATCCAGCGCCACTGGCCGTCGTGCCGCCGAATGCGATGCTCGTTGGAGAAAGGCAGGCCGCTCGCAACCGCTTCGCCCCACTTTGATCCCGCGGCCGCGAGGTCGGCGGGATGCACAGCCTTGGTCCAGCCATCGCCGAGCATCTCTTCTGCGCTTTGGCCGGTGAAGGCCATCCACTCGGGTTGCGGCTCGTTGTAAAGTCCCGAAGACGGGCAGCTCCAAGTTACCGCACCGGTTGCCTTGACCAGCGTCCTGTAGCGCACTTCGCTTTCGCACAGCGCCGCTTCCGCTTTTTGCCCCGTTTCGGCCAGCGATGAAGTTGGCGTATCCATGCTGGTTCAGTACTCTCAAGGAATTCGGTGGCACGCGAGTTCAAATGCATGCTGTCAGCTTCATACCATGCACAGCCAAGAGAAACTAAGATTTTTGGCGGCAAGGAGCCGACTCACTTCACGCCGAATGGCCCGATCAGAAAGTCGCAGAGCGGGGCGCAGCGGTTACAGCTAGAGCGACTTCTCTTGCGGGGCATGGGCGCCCCTCGCCTTGCCACCCCTACTTTCCGCTTTCCCACCCGAGACCCGCAGAACCGCAAGCGCCGCATCGATGGAACCGTAACTCACGCTATTGGCCCATAGCGGTCAGGGGCATTCGTTAGTCTCGTCCGCCCCGATGGCCCGCGTAGACAGACTGTTGGGCCGCATCGGGCGGACGGCTACGGGTACCAGAGATGCTACCGGCGAAGCCCCGATGGCTATCGAAGTTTTATACCCGTACTTGTCGGGAGAACCGTTCCCACGCCGCTTGCCCGGAAATGCCGAGCGCTGCGCCGATGGCTTCCTAGCTGACGGCGCGCATGCGCAATTCATCGATTTGCGCCTGGAGCGAGCGGGTCGCCTCGATCGATTTCAGCGAGCCGAGCAATCGCTCGCTAGCCATGGCCTCTTCGTCGCCGCGACGGAACCCGGTGATGGCGTGGGCGGCGCTCGTGTAGCGGCGCGGCTCACGACCACCGGAGACGCCACGGCGCGGCAGCGCGGGGTATCACAGGCGCTTAGCGCATGAGAGCGATGATCTGGAAGCTAACAAGGTAAACACTGCTCGGTGTGGCGGCGCGCTCATCGCAGTCTTCTGCCTCGTCGGGGCAGAGCCGTGAGGCGACGGCGCGCAGACTACTATCGGAATTTTAGCATCCGCGACAAGTGTGACCAACTTTTCGTGGAAACTTGGCCATCGAGCAAGCCGATTGCAGCCGGCACAAATATGCCGGTGCACGCGGCCGCGATCAATGTTCCTTGCGAGCGCCACGCGTTCAACAAACGCGCGCTGGCCGGGATATCTGGATGCGCGAGAGCTTTTTAGCAGCGCGAGCGTCGCCCTCGCTCCGCTGGCGCGTCCATATAATTTTAATGATCCTTGCGGTCATGCGGGATGTAATTTGCCCGTCACGTAGCGATGCTCTTGCGTTTTCCCGCCAAAACCGTAGGCGTCGCCGTTGACCTCATTAACATAGACATAGCTTTCCTCATGCACCTCGCCGAGAAGATCGGTCATCTGCTGGAAAATTGCCGCCACGAAGGCCGCTTTTTCATCTTTCGTGTTCGTACCAACCGTCACGCGAATATCCAGCCAAAAGCTCGATTTGCCGTGGGTCGCCAAGTTCGGCCCCGCAATAAACCAATGTGCTGGATTGATGCGTTCCACGACAACGGCCGTGAGATTTCGGGGCTTTTTCAGGACCTCACTGGAAGCGTTCGCTGCTATGGCGGCTAATTTGGCTTCCAAGTCCGGGATTTCATTAAGCGATGCGACCTTTATCGTGATGATGGGCATATTTGATCTCCGTTCACTAAATTAATGAGCAACAGTAACTGCGGCCATCCATATGGAAAACAAATGTTTGATATATCAGAAATTTGAGTTACAAATGATGATGCTCGACCTCGACATTGGTCTTCTGCGAACATTCACCCTCGTCGCCAAGCTGAACAGCTTTACCCTGGCGGGTGAAATGCTGGGTGCTACGCAATCGGCAGTGAGCCTGCGCATCGCCAAGCTTGAAAAGCTGTCGCAAACAATGCTGATCGCCCGCACGCCGCGTTCGGTGGCGCTGACGCCGGACGGCGCCCGTTTTCTCAGCTTTGCGGAGGCAACGCTCGCCGCCCACGATGCGGCGGTCGCCAGTTTGCGGCATGACCCGTCGCCGATGGTGATCCGCTTCGCTGTCAGCGATCACGCGGTCGGCGCCAACCTCTTGCCCGCGCTTAGCAGTTTGAAGCTATCGCTGCCAGGCATAGCGCCGGATGTCATGGTGGGATCGTCGAACGAGATGCGGCGCCTGTATGATGACGGGGAAGCGGACGCGGCGATCGTGCGGCAAGAGGGCAGTAGGTCCAAAGCTCGCCCGCTTTTCGATGACCCGCTTGTGTGGGCCAAGTCTGACGGGCTTGACTGGCTGCATGGCCAGCCTTTGCCCCTCGTCGCCTTGGGCGGGCCGTGTGGCGTCAAGGCGGCTGCGGTGAAGGCGCTTGACGAAGCCAACATTCCATGGCGATTCGCGTTTCTGGGTGGGGCCGTATCGGCATTAACTGCTGCGGTGGGAGCGGGGCTTGGGGTCGGCGCGTTCGGGCGCCGTCATGTGCCAACGCTCCTACGGATGTCGCCAGACTCACGCCTTCCTGATTTGCCAGCCGGCACCATCGTGCTTCATAGCCGTCTGGATGCGCGCATCATCGAGCCGATCGCCTCTGCGTTCAAGGCGGCGGGGGCGGGTTCCGTTACCTGAATCCGGCTTGCATGCGTTAGGGAGTAATCTGGAAAAGCTGGTATGACAACTCGTGCGGCGCGCACCGCGTCCCGAGCGGAATAACGGTTCGGAACCGCTCTTCCCGGTTACTTTAGCGTCAGAACTAGCCGTAAACACTTTCGGTGGGAGTGTTTGCTAGCCGCGCACCGCGCTCCTGAAGGCAGCGGAAAGCGCGGCCAGCGCATCCCGTGGTCGGCCGTCCTTGACCCTTGTATGCAGCAAAACTGGCAAGCGCGGTAAATCGGGAAGCCCGAGCTTGTGACCTACGTCAACTGCACCGAACGGCAGCATGCGCGGAGCCAATGCAGCAACGCCGATCCCGGCCATAACGGCTGCAGCGACCGCCGCAACGCCGCCGCCGACGAAAATCTCGGTCCAAGACACACCGGCCGCATCGAGAAGTTGCCCGGCCATCGCACGCACGCCGCAAGGCTCGGCCATCGTGGCAAGCGGCAGGGGCTCGCCTGGGCGATACTGCCAGCCTGGCGCTGAGAACCAGCCGAATTTTTCTTCAGTAAGAATTTCCCCGTCGCTCCGCCCGGCATGCAGGCGGACGATCACAGTGTCGAGTTCCCGACGATCGAAGCTTTGAAGCAGGTCGCCCGAGGAACCAATCCGGATTTCGAACAACAGGTGTGGGTCTTGGGCGTTCATGCGTGCGATCAGCGCCGGGAGTTCCGGCCCAGCAACATGATCGCTGATGCCGATGGTGAAGCGCTGCCGAGCTCCGGCGAATAAGGCGATCGCGCGATCGTGTACCTCCAAGAGTTCGCGCGCTTGAATGAAGAAGCATGCGCCTCGCGCCGAAAGCTGCACGTGCCGGGGCGTTCGTTCGACGAGCCGATAGCCGAGCCTCCCTTCGAGCCGCTTCAACTTCAAGCTGATAGCGGCTTGCGTCGTCCGCATGGCCTCAGCCGCGCGAGTGAAACTACCAAGCTCAACGATGCGGACGAATGCCTGGACCGTATCCAGATCGAGGGGGCGTTCAGTCATTTTCAAACGTTATTATTGATATAATTTTCCATAACGTTCCAAAATAGGCGAATGACGCTTAATGTAAAGCCAGGACAAAATGAAAAGGATCCTCGATGCCGCTCATTCACATCTCACTTCGCGCCGGAAAGTCGAAAGCCTACCGGCACGCAATCTTCGACAGCGTTTACCACGCGATGCGCGACACGTTCAGCGTACCCGAAGATGACCAGTTCATGACCATCAGGGAGCATGAGGCTGCCAACTTCCGCTACGGCGCGTCTTATCTCGGCATTCAGCGGAGCGACGATCTCGTGTTCATCCAAATTAGCGCGATGAACACGCGCACCGTCGAGCAGAAGAAAGCGCTGTTCCGGAGGATCGCGGACCTGCTCGGTGAAAGCCCCGGCATTCGGCCGGAGGACGTGTTCGTGAACCTTATCGAGGGCGCCAAAGAAAATTGGTCCCTCGGGAACGGCCTTGCACAATACGCTTGAGAAGTTGAGCGGAGGGCCTAGCTAGGCGCATCTCGGGTGAGCCGAGCTGTCAATGTGAACTCTGCTACCAAAATTGAAAGCCGGAGGTTACAATTACTGCAGGCAAGAGTGTTATCATCACTTGCGCTATAACCGGCTCGATTCACACGATTTTGACGAAGTGCGCCGCAAACGGCACTCGCTTTGAGGTCGAGTGCTATGACATTGGTCACCTTTACACGTTGCCGCACTTTGCTGATCGCGGTTCGAGAGCCATAATGCGCGGCGATGCTACGACGCTATGGTGGTCGATCCCATCAAGCCCGGGCTTTTACCGAGGCCTGGGTGAGCGTCACCGTCGTCATCACCATCACCGTGCCACCCGAAGGCCGGGAGGACATGGGGACACGGGGGACAAGGCGAGAGCGGTTGCTCGCGCGTTCCGCAATGCCGCGATATTGTTTTCTGACGCGCCTTTGCAAGTCTTCCCGTCCGCACTCGTGATCTCGTAGTCGTTCGTTTCACATACCCCGTGCTCCTCGATAGCCCAGGTAATGTCCGCTTCATCGAGCTCCGCCATTTGCGCCGCTTCCTGCGACGAAACGATGCGAACTTCGCCGGTTTGCAGGTGCTTCATAACCGCTGGCATTGAAGTAACCTCATATTATGATTGCATAAATAATCAAAACATGAGGGTGGCATGCCGCACAAGTATGCGCGGTTACCCGCGGCCCATGGGGTGGCTCCATTGTGATTGAGCGGCCATAATCGCGTTGGTTCACGCCACAGCGAAGGCGTCTTCCAGCGCCCGCACGGCAACATCGCCGTTCCTAACCGCTTGCGTATAATGTGACAACGTCACCGCGGCGCTGGCGTGTCCGGCAAGCTTGGCGACCAATCCCACCTCGATCCCTTTCGCCTGCATGGTCGAGATCCACTGATGCCGGGCGGCGTGCGGCTGGATGTAAGAAGCCCGAACCGCTTGAAGGCGGGGGCCCGGTAGCGCTTACGCCAGTAGTCGAGGAAATTGGGGAAAATGACCCAGTTATTCGCCCAGTGGATCGTGTCCCTCACCGCTACAAACCGGAAGCCGTCATCTCATCCATCCACTACACGGTGGGGTTGCCATAGCCTTGCTGCTGCTGCCGCACGCTCTCGGCGGCCTGATGCTGGCGCAACTTGGCTTGCGCTCGCGCCAAGATGGAGGGTCGCGTTCAGGCACGAGCGCGCGTCGCACACCCGATCTGGCGGCATTCAAACAGCATTTTCTTGAATTTCTTGCCGCTCCCGCACGGGCATGGTTCATTCCTTCCTGTCTTCATTCTCTGAGTTATTGCAGAGTTGTGCCTTTAGGTCAGCTATTGACAGAGTCTGGAACTCAAGTCGGTTAGCCGGGGTATGACTTGTCACGATTACCAATCTTTGGTAGGATAATGCAAATGAGCAAGAACACATCCATCAGCCTGGGCGATCATTTCACCGACTTCATCGACGCAAAAGTGGCTGAAGGGCGCTATGCGTCGGCGAGCGACGTGGTGCGCGCCGGTCTCCGGCTACTTGAGGAGCGCGAGGCCAGCCTTGCCGCGCTACGGGCAGCTCTGATCGAGGGCGAAAATAGTGGCGCTTCGACGCCATTTGATTTCGAAGCATTCTTAGCTAAGAAACGCGAGCGTCGTACCGCCGCGAAATGAGCCGTTACGTTCTTTCGCCGCGCGCTCAAGCCGATCTCGACGGCATCTGGGAGTACACGGCCGACACCTGGAGCGTGGATCAAGCCGAGCGCTATGTGCGGCTAATCGCGGATGGGATTAGCACTGTGGCTGCTAAACCGGCGCGGGGTAGACCCTGCGATCATATCCGCGAAGGCTACCGCAAATACCCGGTTGGATCGCATGTCCTGTTTTATAGGCTTAGCGGCGACGGGATCAATGTCGTCCGCATCCTCCATCAGCAAATGGATTTTGGGAGGCACATCCCGTAGCGGCGGCGGGTGACAACGCGTTTACAGTTTTGAGATTCCCAATGAATGAGCTCTTCGTTAACTTCGACCAAAATACCAAGGTAGTTCTTGCTTTCGACCCGCAGGAAAGTCGTCTCGACTTGTAAAATACGGTAATCCCGGTCAACTTGCGAAATCCGCGAACGCCCTAATTCCTTGCTTCGTACTGACGGGGTCGGGGGTTCGATTCCCTCTTGCGGACCATTAAGATCATACACCCAGGGTAAATGTTCAACATTGTTTATCACTGCAATCTACCATCAACCTACCATAATCGTTAGCGTTTCGAAAATGCACATATTCCGAGGTTGAGAAAAATCCGAATCGACCAAACCAAGTTTCGAGGTCTTCGCACCAATAAACGACCTGGGAACGCTCGCCAGGCCCGAGCTTAAAATATCGCGGCCCATTGCCCGTGACGCGCATGCGCCCGGCCGTCCTGGCTGAATTATGTCTGCAGTGAAGTTCGAGACGCCATAACGAAGGGCGTGCCCATTACAGGCATTTGCATCTATCCGATCACGGATTATCCGGGATGGGATAACGCCCGCATTTGTAACTCAGGACTCTTTGGGAGCATCGAAGAGGCGGGGAACAGAACTGTCTGTGAGCCGCTCGCGCAGGAAATATTCCGCCAGTCTGAGATATTCTCCGCCATAACGCCGAAGGCGCCATCCAACGTTATCAAGCTGGTGACGCGCCAGTAAATGTAGTTCCTGGTCAGCCTGGGGGGCGAGCCCCCAGACAAAACAGTTCAATTATCTGTTCTCGTAGCCTTGTGACCGAGAATTGCCGCCGCCCGACAGAAGTAACAATGCCAGGACGGGGGCGATGATTATCCAGAGCCATAGGCCCATTGCGCCAAATTCCATTACATCCTCCTTTTGTTGCTTGGGAGTAAGTAAAGACATCGGGGCCAATATTGTTCCAGTACGTGAAATTATAGGCTGGCCCGTTTTGCGGACCACCCCTTATTTTAGTATGCGCCGGTTGTTTGTGCCCGGTAATTCAAGCGCGCAAACTTTGGCAGGTCACTCTCGTCCAACTCGCCGTAGCGAGCGCCCAGATAGGCTGACAGAAACCCTAAGGCCAGAGCTGCGAACGCCCAATATGCAACGGCGGCCAACGCCATCCGTGCGCTCTCGGCCGTTCTCCGAAGCGCTTCTTCTCCCCGACGACCGGCTTCAACAAGAGTGTTGCGAGCTTCATCGACCCGGCGACGGGCGTCATCCGGCGGGATCTTCGCGACGCGGCTGACTGCACCGATCAGTTGATCGCGTTGGGGCTGCGTCCACTCACCGGACAGCATCCGCTGACCAAGCAGGCTGGTTATCTCCTGCATCGCAGCTTGATCCACTTCACCCTGAGGCGAACCAATCAGCGTGCGCTGAACCATATCCAACGCTCCGGAATTGCCTTGGACATTCTGAGCAGCGGTCGCGCCTGCAACGCCCATCGCAGTTGCCGTCCGGTCAATGACCGTTCCGGCAGTGTTGACCGCCGACGTTGCGCCCGAGAGAAGAGTGGGGACCACGACTGACACCGTCGCCAATGCTGTAAGCGCCCAAACGCCTAGACCGTAGATGGCCGCGCGTTTACCGCTGAACGTCCGTGAAAGCGCACTGGCGACAAATCCGCCAACGAACAGGCCAACGGCCGTCGAGCCTAGAAACCAGATACCGCTGACACTGCCAACGGTCATGAAGTTATCAGATGCCGTGCCTTGAGGATCAAGAACCGTCGCCGTAACTGCGACGCCTAGAATATGAAGACTGATCGCCACCGCCAGCGCGAAGAATGCGCCAAAGATGATCGAGCTCCATGATAAGGGGCGCCACTGATCCATTGTCGCCCGCATTTCTTCGTTTGTTTGCTTAGTTTCCGCTCCAATAATTTTATCGTTCGCCACGTTGCACCTCATGTTGTTGATGGAAGTGCAACGCCCGACTTCTGCTAAGGGTCCGAAATTTTTGAGGAATTTACAAATATAATGGCGGTTTACGAAGCGGGCTTTAGCATTGTGACGACATGATGATATATTAGGTTGAGGCACTACCCCAACCTCATATATTCACGGCAGTTTCACTCACGCCGCCTTCGGGTTGATCTTGCGAGATGCAAGCTGGCTGAGTTTTTTATCCGTCGCAGCTTCCTCCCTCAAATTCTCCTGAAGAAGGGCGACAGCGTCAGTGTGCCCTAGTTGATTTGCCCAGGCGATCAGCGTTCCGTAACGTGTAATCTCATAATGCTGGACAGCCTGCGCGGATGCTATCAGCGCCGCATCAAGAACCTGTTTGTCCTCAACTTCTCCAGCGACGTCGTCGGCCTCCTCAAGGATGCCGTCAATGGCCGGGCAGTTGACGCCTTTGGCGGTTTCGCCGAGAAGGCTGAACACGTTTTCCAACCGCGTGATCTGGTTTTCAGTTTCGCCCATATGGGTCTCAAAGCCTGCCCGCAATTGGGGTCAGTCGCCTTTTTGATCATTTTCGGAAGGGATTTGAGGATTTGCGTTTCGGCATAGTAGATGTCCTGCAATGTACAGGAACAGGTCGTCGAAGGTCTGGATGTCTTTGGAGAATAGTCCCATGGCGTTCGCTCCTAACGGTTTCTGGTCAAAGCCGGCCTGATTAGGAACCACTTTGCTAAAATCAAGTTCCCTTACTCCGCACTTTTCTTAGGCAGAGCAAATACGCATCGGCGTAGCGCTTAGTCGCTATCTTCGCGGCGGAAATAGTATCCGAGATGTCAGATCGACGCCTGCCTTCGCATTCTCATGCAAAGACTGGGATGGCATGGAGAAACCAGTCTCGTTTGCTTGGCGCTTGACATCAACGGAGCGATAATATGACGCGCCCGTCCTTTCCAAGTTATCAGCTTGAAGCATGTGCGTAGAAAAACCAAGACCAGCGCCAATAAGTCATTCGTATGCGGAACGTTGCATAACCCAAAAGCTTTTCTATGGCGGCCAGTTTGGCGCTGGCATTCAGCAGTGCCGCAGTCGCACTCACCCCCGAAAATCCGCCTCCATCGTCAGAATTGACATCAAACTTTCTGAAGCCTCGCCAGATTGAGGGCGGCGATGCGCTCGCCAACCTCAAAGCGTCTGATGGCTATAGGTTGAGGTGTTCGCAAAAGATCTTGTGAACCCGCGCATCATGGCCGTGAGCGATGACGGGACCGTTTACGTCACCCGCCGTTCTGTCGGCGATGTCGTCATGATCAAAACCGGCAAGGACGGAAAAGCTGAGACGCCGGTCGTCGCAAGCCGCGACAAAATGCACGGCATTGCGATCAAGGGCTCTCAGATGTGGCTCGCGACCGTCGCGGATGTTTACGTGACCGACATCAAGGCAGACGGAACGCTCGGCGAGTTGCAGCGCATAATCAATGATTTGCCGGATGCTGGACAGCACCCGAACCGCACGATGGGCGTTGGCCCGGACGGCATGCTGTATATCTCCGTCGGCTCGACCTGCAATTCATGCACCGAGTCCCGTCCGGAAAGCGCGACGATTCTTCAAGCATCGCCAGACGGAAAAAAACGCCGCATATTCGCCAGCGGCCTCCGGAATACGATCGGCTTTGACTGGCGCCCCGGTACGTCGGAGCTCTATGGCTGGGATCAAAGCTTCGATTTCATCGGCGACGAAGTTCCAGCGGAGGAAATCAACAAGATTGAAGACGGAAAATATTACGGCTGGCCACATGTCATGGAGGACAACAAGCCGAACCCGATCAATGCTCAGGATAATACGGTCAAGATTGCGGAGTGGTTAGAGAAAAGCACGCCTATGGCGCTGGGTTATAAGGCCCATTCGGCGGGCATTCAGATGGCGTTTGCCAGGTCAGGCGAATTTGCCGGTGATGCATTTGTTGCGCTTCGCGGTTCGTGGAACGCCAAGCCGGCGCGTGGTTACGAGGTCGTGCGCATCGCTTTTGAGGATGGTAAAGCCACCAAAGTTATTCCGTTCCTGACCGGGTTTTTACAGGGCGCAAACACCAGCCAGCCAACCGTCAGCGGGCGACCTGCTGGGCTGGCTTTCCTGCCAGATGGTTCGATGCTCGTCGGCAGCGATACCAGCGTCATCTATCGGATAACCGGACCCGGCTTCGCGCCCGTCAAAGAGGCCGCGGCCTCAAATCCGGCGTCGCTGAGCAAATCGAAACCGGAAACGCCGGACCAACTCGCGGGCGAATTGCTGAAAGCATCGGAGAGCGCTGAGTTGAAGGTAACCTCATCGGATTTCGCCTCGGACGAGCCGATCCCGTTCAAGCATTCGGCCTACGGCGAGAATGTTTCGCCCCAGCTGAAATGGGCCAATGCGCCAAAGGGCACGAAGTCGTTTGCAATCATGATGGAGGACCCGGACGCGGCGCAGCCAAAGCCATTCGTTCACTGGCTCGCCTATAACATTCCGGCGGACGTGACGTCATTGCAGGCTGGATTATCCACGACTCCGCGCCTCCTGAAGCCGAAAGATGTGCTCCAAGGGCATAAACTCGTCTGGTAGATCGGGCTATTTTGGCCCAAAGCCGCCGGATGAAATCACGCATCACTACCATTTCCAGGTGTTTGCGCTGGATACGACGCTCGATCTCCCACCTGGCGCGGATCGCCCGGCCATGCTTGAGGCGATGCGCGGCAAGATTCTAGCCTCCATAAATCTGACGGGCGTATTCGTCAAGCCCGCGACGCAGTAAAGGAACCATTGGGCGGAGGATTTAATGTCCTCCCCCGTTTCCATAAGAAATGACCCGGCTCCCTCGGGAACTATTCTGGGCCAATACCAGTTTTCCTGAATAATAAAGTCAGAGGGACACTCCCTAAGGGAGGATTCTATGAAAAGACAAGGAATAGCGCTTTTTGCGGGTTTGGTGTTTGCCTCAACGTCTGGGATCGCGCTCGCGCAGTCCGTGGAGCAAAAGGCTCCAACCGCTGAGAGGCAGATGACTACAAAACCTAGCATTACCGAGCAGCAATCTGCGGTCATCAAAAAAGAAGTAAAGAAAGCAGACCAAAAGGCTGTTGCGGTCGACGACCTGAGCGTCGGCGTAGACACGCAGGTGCCTAGCAGTGTGGTGCTCTATGAGTTGCCGCCAGAAGCAGCCAAAGCTGTTCCGGAATACTTCGGGCATAAGTATGTGATAGTGAAAAACCAGATTGTAATCGTTGACCCGGTATCTCGCAAAGTCATGGCGGTCGTTAAGTAGGACCGTTTCGGGTTTTAGCGATAATGCTAAAGGGTGAAGCGCCAACAGCGCTTCACCCTTTTTGTTATCGTGATTTCTTGTAAAGCTTTTTAGCGATCTCAAACATTTCCTGTGGAGCATAATCCGGCTTGAAGGCGGACGCAGTCCCTGTCAGATCGGCAATCCGCGCTCCATCCGGCGCGCCTTCTACGACCTCAAGGTCTCCCGGCGGGTCGCCGGGGAGCGCTTTGGCGTTCCAGATGCCACCGATTTCCGAATAGTCGCCTGGGCTGTTCGTGTAAAGGCGGCGATGCTCGCCTTCGTCCAGAAACTTCTGACACTCCGGAATTCGATCGAGGTTGATGTTCGGAACGGGAATGACTGCTTCGATATTCGCCCCGGTGAGTTTTTTCAGTGCTAATACATAGGCGTGCGCATGCACCGATCCCCGCACGAGCAGATAAGCGCAGACTTCGCGACCGGTTGGGTCCGAGAGAGTTTCGTAAACCCGGAGTTTATGCAGGCGCGCCCCGCATTCGAGATGAAAATTGAACGGCGTATCCATCTGTCTGTGATGGGTATGATGTTATGGATAGGCGGATTGCCGTGCTCGGACCATTAGATTCCGCGCCCAGACACGCTCTGTTTCTTCGTACCTACTCGCGAGATATTACTTTGCTGAATTCTCAGCCTGGTAGCGCATTATCTGACAACGACCGGTCGGCTTTACGGTCTGCACAGATCGAATTGGTGCAAGCGCCGATGGTCGCGATGAACACGGCCGGAAATCGGATTGAAGTCTTGGCATCCAGTGGTCAAAGCTCCACCTTTGATACCCTTTATCCCGTACTGGGATGCCAACCGGGGTCGCTCGCAGAAATGGCAGGGGCTGACTACGCCGCCGGTAGTCTGGCAGTGGATGCGCACCAGCAGGCATCAGTTTCCGGGCTCTATGCTGCCGGCGACCTGGTGAGCGGGATCAATCAAATCAGCGTTGCAACCGGCCATGCGGCCGTGGCCGCAACCGCCATTCATAACCGACTTGCTCCGAACTACAGATAACGGTTCTTCGCAGCTGGCCAACTCGGCATTGTTAGGGGTTGCCAATCAAACGGTTAGGTTATGCAGGACGTGGATTCAAGCTCGGTACGCAGAACGCGATAGTTAGCTAGCCTTCTGCTAAGTCATTATCTCGACAGCGTGTTACAGCCAAGGTGAAAGACCCAGTTGGTGGTTGTTTGCCAAATCATTGCAGAAAAGCCTTTAAGCTCTTTTGTGTGCCCTGCCGGTCGTGCTTGTGTCGCTCATTTCGTCGGAACATTCGACTGGAACAGACATTCTCCTACAGCCTCTTACAGTAAAAGAGTGCCAAACAGGGAGAAGTTCATGTCGAGTTTTAGCGATACAATTAAAGCATTGCGGAAGGGCGCGACAAACATGTCCGCCGCTGTAGCAGTGCGAAAAATCGATGCGTGGGAAGAGCGTCTCGATAACGTGGAAGTATCGGGCGTCAAGGGGATCATGCGCGATCTTGCAGCGCTCAAGAAGCAGCTTCAGGACGAGGAGCCCGATGGCGACCGCGTTCGTCGTTTGCTCGCCAAACTGGCGGATTCGACGATGGCGATCAGCAATCGTGTCAGCGAGCGTTATTCCGATAAACTGCAGGATCTCGGCGAAGCGCTTGAGCAGGCTGGCGATGAAGAGGACGATGATCGTCAAGCAAATCGCGGTCGGTCAGCGCAAGCCTCGCAGGGGTCGTCCAACGGCGGACAAGGCGAAGTGCGCGATCCGGAAAATGATGGACGTCTGAAGCAAACTCGCGGCGGTTCTTCCAGCCGTGACGACGGTGATCGCGGCCAGTCGCGCAGTTCGTCCTCCAATGGTTCTAACCGCCGCAGCAGCGAAACTCTGGAGCGTGATAGCGACGGCCGCTTTACGGAAAGCCGGGGTTCGTCGAGTAACTCCTCAAGCCGTCGTGGCGGCGATATGCCAGAGCGCGATAGTGACGGTCGCTTCACCGAAGGCCGCGGCTCATCGTCAAGGAATGGCGATAGCACGGACAACAAAAGATCGTCCTCGTCGCGCGGTGGCAGTGACGGGCGGGGCGAAGCTCGTGATCCTGAGACCGATGGTCGCCTCCGTGAAAATCGCGGCAATTCGTCGGCCCGCAATCGTGACGACGATGATGACGTGCAGTCTGGTGGTCAAGGTCGGGTAAAAGACCGCGAAAATGACAATCGCCTGCGCGAGAACCGGAATTAAAACTCGACTGAACAATGCCAAGATGAGTTACGTTCGGTTTCTTCATCTTGACATTGTCAATTTGCAATTTCTGACAGATGGCCGCAGAGCGCGAATTTGCGACTACGGTCTAGGATATGCCGCTATTTCCTAATCCAGGGGTCACAGTTTCGAATGCTGTCGGGGACGCCATTAGTTTCGAGGGGTTATCTCATTAGTTCGCCCGTCTAGATGGTTTCGGCTAACAACGGGCTAACACCCGCCTCGCTTTTTTCGCGTTTGCCATCGAGTTTACTGCTGTCCTCACGAACTGGCGGCCCTCTGTCCTCGCGCAAAAGTCGCGCAAACCACTGGGGCGCTGTGAGGATTTCTTTCCCCTTTTAGTCTGTTACCAGTAAAACGTACCCGTGCTTTAAGCCAATCGACACTAACGAAATTAGCCCACCGCAGAAATGATTTGGGGAAGATTTTTTTCTGCTACATGTTGCGCGTACCCATGAGAAATCTTAGCCGCGTATGCCCATATCCAGTCGCTTCGTCGTCAACTCGACCATCTTTCTGCTTCTGGTAGGCTTTCTCGCGTTGCTGGCAATCGTCGCCATGACGATCTGGCTCGGGGAAAACGCGCAACGTTACGTAGATGAGGCGTCCCAGGTCAGAGCCAGCCGGATATCGGCCGTCGAATTGCGCAGTGCATTGCAAAGCGCCGAGTCCAGCGAGCGCGGCTTTTTGGTCGCGGGCAACGAAATTTATCTGGCGCCCTATGGCAACGCGAAATCGCAGGCTCGGGCGCAGTTCGATCGGTTGAAGGCGGGACTTGGGGGCTCACCCCAAACGGATCGCATGATCATGCGATTGACGGAGGTGATCGCGCAGAAGATCAACGAGATGGACCGGACGATCGCTTTGAAGAGCGATTTTCGGGACGCCGAAGCTCTGGCCTTATTCCGCAGCAATCGCGGCAAGGCATTGATGGACGAGGCGAACGTCTTCCTCTCAAGCATCATCCGCATCTCCGATGAGCGTTTGACGACTGGCCTTATCGAACAACGCAGGAATGCAAGCAGACTGCGCTGGGTTTCAATAATCGGCGGATTGATCATCATCGTTGTCGTTGGCGGCGTCACGTTGACGATCTTCCAATACGCCCGTGAGATTGCCCAAACCCGTGATGAAGTTCAGGGCTTGAACGCAACCCTCGAACAGCGCGTCCGAAGCCGAACGGCCGATCTCATCGTGGCGCGCGACAAGGCAGAGGTGCTGCTGGCCGAGGTCAATCACCGCGTGGCCAACAGCCTCTCGATGGTGGGGGCCCTTGTCCGTCTTCAGTCGAATAGCATCAAGGATCAGGTCGCCAAGGATGCCTTGAATGAGACGCAGGGGCGGATCAATGCGATTTCGGCCGTGCACAAGTCTCTGTATGTCTCGGGGGACGCGCGGTTCGTGGACCTGGAGCAGTATCTTTCCGGCCTTCTCAGTAATTTCGAAACGTCGATGCGCAACGAGGGTTACGGCGCGTCGCTCCGCTATGACCTCGAACCGCTGAAACTCAAGCCCGACCTCAGCGTCAACCTCGGCGTGATCATGACCGAGTGGGTCACCAACGCGTTCAAATATGCCTACCCCGACCGGATGGGGGAGGTGCGGGTCTATTTGAAGCGGCTTTCCAAGGGGCAGGCTGAACTTGTTGTCGAGGATGACGGCGTCGGACGCAGCGCAGAGGTTTCGCCGAAAGGCACAGGTCTCGGGACACGGATCGTCAGCGCGATGGCGCGAAGCATCGGGGCGGAAGTAGAGTACGTCGCCCGCCATCCCGGTACCGGCGCACGTCTGGCTTTTCCGTCTTCGGTCGAATTTGGATGACGGCGCACATGGGGGGAGGTCGCCTTTGCCGAAGTCTCGGTTTCCTTGTGTGGCTCGCCGCGCTATGGGCGGGCACGGCGCAACCTGGAAAGACCCAAGACGGACCGCTCGGCATTACACGGCCGGTCGTCTTCCCGCCTTTCGTTCCGGATGCGCCTCGGTGTTCAACTCCTGTTGGCCTTAGCAAATCGCTCACCTTCGTGCAGGATAACACCCGGAAGTTCATGCAAGGCGTCGCCAAAGGTCTGGAACTGGCCGCGAAGGATCGTGGGCTGACGTACGATGTCAAGCATGCCAACAACGATGCCTCCGTAATGACGGAACAGGTGCAGACGTTCGTGACTTCGCAAGGCGGTGCAATGGTGATTGCTCCCGTCGACTCGCATTCCATAACCCCGGCGATCAAGCGGGCTATCTGGTCCGGGGCCTATGTTGGCGCGGTCGTACCCCCGCCGGCGACATCGCTGCTGAATGCGCCGCAATATCTGACCGGGAAAGTTCTTGGCGATGAGGCCGCCGCCTACATCAAGACGCGCCTGAAGGGCAAGGCGAAGGTGGTCTTGCTGACGCATGATCAGTTGCAGTTTCTTGCACCGCGTTTTGTGGCGATGCGAGACGCACTGAAGGATATTCCAGGTGTCACTATCGTCGCGGATATTTCCCCGCTCACCGTCGATGAGGCAGGCGGCGCCGCGATGATGCGCACGGTGCTTATCGCCGAACCCGACATCGACGTGGTTCTGGGCGCTGATACCGTGGTGTTGGGCGCTCTGGCCGCCCTTCGTGAAACCGGCAAGGCCCGGTCCGACCAGTTTCTTGGCGGCATCGACGGCGAGCCTGCGGCGATCGCCGAGATTAAATCTCGCGGCCCTTACAAGGCCAGCGTCAGCCTCGCGTCGCCGATTTTCGCCTACGCTATGGGGCAGCACGCGGCCGACTGGCTCGAAGGCAAGAGCATTCCGCAAGCCATGGACATCTTGCCGCGCGCGCTGACGCTGCAGAACATCGCCCGTTACGAAGCCGAGGTCGCCGATCCAGGGTCTGTGTATAAGGATCCGACGCTTCGCGAGTCGTATCTTAAGATGTACGGAAACATTTGTTTCGACAGTCGCGAAAATTTCGTCAATTTTCCTTGGTCTTCGGAGCGGAAATAGGCGGGAAAGTCGCCAGCCGTTCACGATGCTGCTCTGTAATTCTTCCCCCGTAGTGTTCACCGCAAACACTCTGGGAACATGTTCCGCTCGGTTTGCTCGGTTGCGCCGACGAAGGCACTAGAGCAAATTCATCCAAAGTCGAGTCATTGAAAGCGGTTCACAAGTTTTGCGAACACTGGTTCCTTCCCTCGTCATGAGGGGGATTGCGATGGCTCGGGCTTGCAGCGTTAATCTTCGTGTGCGTGTTGTCAAGGCGGTCGAAGGATCAAATTGAACATAGACGACAAAGGCCTGTCAGCAGACTGACTGCTGCAGGGCGGGAACGACGGCTCACCCTTCAACAGCAGGCATCGCCGAAAATAAGCTCGATGACCGGAATCGACCCCGTGCAGGCGAATCCGACCTGATTTTTGGCAATCCTGCTTGGTTCGCGACAACGACTATAGATTTTCTCATATCTCAAGGCAACTTTTAGGACCCGCCTTCACCGTTCTCCTCTGGTTGGCGGTAAATCTGATGCTCCGCGCTCCGGGCGAAATGGCGTCGCGGGTGTTGGTCTATGCGGCGCTGGAATGGCTGACCTACATCGCCCTGACCGACGTGTTCATGGGGATCGTCAGCCTGTTCACTGGCGATCTACCGATTCAAGCATGGGCCGTGCTCGGTCTTTATGCCTTCATGATTTGTACGGCCGTGACGCGCTGAGGCGATGTATAAGTTATTTGCGGATCGGCTCTCTCGTTGCTCTGGTATGACGATGTGGGCATTTGACCATCACTAAAGGTTCGAAAGCGTCATGGAGCACGAAGCCTATCGGGCGTACAGTCCACTCAATACTCTAAAGCCGATTGCCGCAGACATGTGGATCGTGGATGCGCCCGAGGTCTGTTATACGTTCATGGGATTAAAAGTGCCGTGCCCTACGCGCATGACACTTGTCCGTTTGCCGCAAGGCTCTCTTTGGGTGCACTCGCCAACGGAACTGACGCCAGCCTGGCTGTCGAGGTCGATGCTCTCGGTCCCGTGCGTTACATCGTTGCGCCGAATACGCTCCACTATGTTTTCGTGCAAGATTGGAAGGCTCGCTTCCCAGGCGCAGAAGTGTTTGCGGCGCCCGGACTTGAGCAAAGCGCCAGGCAGCCGGTGCCTGATCATCGGGAACTGGATGACGTGGCGCCCGATGATTGGGCTGATGTCATGCGCCAGATCGTGGTGAGCAGCAGGTCTTTTTCAGAGGCTTGCTTTTTTCACATTCCGACGAGGACGCTCATACTGACCGATTTGATTGGCAGCTTCGAGTTGGACCGGGTTCGAAGTCCGTTCGTCCGCTTCTTCTTGAAACGTGGAGGTTGCGTTCATCCGCACGGCAAAACACCGCTGGATATCCGACTGGGCCTGCGCTTGCGGCGTCGCCATGTCGGATCAGCTGTCCAGCGCATGATCGACTGGGCGCCGGAGCGCGTCATTCTTGCGCACGGGAAATGGTATAGCGACAATGCTGTCGCAGAACTCAAGCTGGCCTTTGAATGGGCGCTTTAAGCACACTTCTGGCGCGGCCGCGCCTTTATGTGCGGGCAGACGCATATCGCCGCCCCGATGGCGGCGCGGTGCGCCGGGGACGGATCGGCCGGCGGCGATGATAATGATGGTGCTTTCAACCCTTCCATTTGACTAGGCGAAAGCCTCTACGCCACGGCGGCTGTCAGGCCGGAAACCGCCGCACGCATTCCGTCTTCAGGAGGCTCCGGCCATCCCGCGCCGTTTTGCTCGGGCGACCAGAAAGTCGAGATGCATGTGCCAGCCGACGGCACTATTTTCTGGCACGCTCCATCGTCACCGGAGTCGTCATCAGCGCTTTGAGCGTTGCCGCATTGGGCGCCTAACATTCTGCCTTTTTACCAGCGGCATTCGCCAATGCATCCATTTTGTTCACGCGCGTCGTTCCACTTATGCGGGGCAACTCCGGGATATCCTACGTCGCACGTTAAACCGCTGGTGGCGGCTGTTTCACGCTTTCATTGTGGGTCAAGCTTCTTAGAATGAGAGAGGTTTTTTGGGTTTTGTGACGGGTTGGAGGCGAGAGGAGAGTGGCTCCTCCCCGCTCGTCGCGGAGATCACCCGAAATGTCCCCCTCAAAACTGACGCTCAATCCTTCACAAGATATCCCCTTCAATAAACTGACTCTTTCCCAAGCCAATGTCCGCCGCGTCAAGGCGGGCCTCTCCATCGAGGCGCTCGCCGAAGACATCGTTCGGCGCGGGCTGTTGCAATCTCTGAATGTTCGCCCCGCTCTGGATGCCGATGGCGCGGAAACTGACGCCTTCGAAGTCCCGGCCGGCGGTCGCCGATTCCGGGCGCTGGCCTTGCTCGTCAAACAGAAGCGCCTCGCCAAGACCGCGCTCATCCCATGTATCGTTAACCGCGATGGGTTGCCGACCGAAGATAGCCTTGCCGAAAACATGATGCGCGAAGCCCTGCATCCACTCGATCAATTCCGCGCGTTCCAACGGCTGGCTGAGGATGAGAAACAAGGCGTCGAACAGATTGCCGCCACCTTCGGCGTGACGCCGACCGTGGTGCGCCAGCGTCTCAAATTGGCCGCCGCGTCGCCCAAGCTGCTCGATTTGTATGCGAGCGACGAGCTTACGCTTGATCAACTTGTCGCCTTTTGCGTGACCGGCGACCACTCAAGGCAGGAGACGGTCTGGGAGGTGATCAAGGTTTTCCCCGATGCCCCGCCGCACCGCATCCGACGGATGCTCACGGAAGGGGCCGTCCCGCATGACGACCGGCGGGCGCGGTTTATCGGCTCGGAGGACTATGAAGCCGCAGGCGGTATTATTCTCCGCGATCTGTTCGACGAGGAAGATACTGGCTGGTTCGAAGATGCAGGCCTGCTCGACCGCCTTGTCACCGATAGACTGGGTCAAGCAGCGGAGGAAGTTCTGGCCGAGGGGTGGAAATGGGTCGAGCATGCTCTGGATTTCGGGCACGGCGCGTCTTATCGATTCCGGCATGTGCCAGGCCTTACGATTACCCTCACGCCTGAGGAAGAAGCCAAGCATCACGCGTTGCTCGCGGAGTACGAAGACATCCAGGACACCTATGCCAATTGCGACGACATCCCCGATGATGAAGCGGAGCGGATAGAGAGCCTGGAGGCCGCGCTCGCTAAGTTCGAAAGTCGGCCTGTTGTCTATGACCCCGCTGATATGGCCATCGCCGGCGCCCGGATCAGCCTTAATTGGGAGGGTACACTGAGGATCGAGCGCGGGTTTGTGCGTCCGGAAGACGAGCGGCATGCTCCGGCTGGTGGAGGTGAGCACCCGCCTCAGGCGATCGTTGGCGAAGGCCATTCAACGTCGAACAGTGCGACCGTGGGTTTGGAAGTTGATGGCGAGAATGACGCCGACACGGCATCCTCAAAACTACCAGACCGCCTTGTCGCGGATTTGACGGCCCAGCAAACGCTTGTGTTGCGCGCTCGCCTCGCCGCTAATCCTGAGATCGCCCACATCGCGGTTCTGCATGCCCTGGTTCTTGCGGTGTTTTACGCGCGCGCCGGCGATCAAACCTGCCTGCAGATCGAGGCGCGGCCGATGCCCCTTGATCGCTACGAGCCGCATTCTGGCTTGGCGCATCTCTCCGAACGGCTGGACGAACGCCACGCGAATTGGGCGGGGATGTTTCCAACCGATCCTGCCGATTTGTGGGAACGTCTGCTTACGCTCGACTTCGAGAATAGGGCGGAGCTTTTGGCCTATTGCGCTGCACTGACTGTGAACGCGGTATCCGATCCTTGGCACGGGCGGGCGGCCTCGCGCGATCATGCCGCCGCATTGGGCCGCGCGGTGAGCCTTGATATGGCGGAGGCCGGATGGACGGCGACCGTCGACGCCTTTCTCGGACGAGTGACCAAGACACAAATCCTTCAGGCTGTGCGCGAGGCGAGGGGCGACCAGGCAGTGACTCTCATCGATCATCTCAAGAAGCACGACATGGCGCGTGAGGCTGAACGGCTGCTCGAGGGCTGCGGCTGGCTGCCTAGACCGCTGCAAAACAACAACACGGCCGGTCAAAACGATGCGGATGAGACCGCCGATTCACACGCTGAAGCGGCCAGTGATTTGCCAGCATTTCTCATGGGTGACGCCCCCGCCAACAGCGGAGACGACCCGTCCCATTTGATTGCCGCCGAATAACGCCACGCTCGTCATCAATCAACCCTACGCCGCGCTCTCCAATTGCCGCGTCAGTTCTGTCCAGACCCGCGAAATTGCGCGTCGTTTCCATTTTCAGGAGACTTTTCATGGACTGGTATCACCCGTGTTCTTACAACGCAGCGCAGAAAACGCTGTTTCATCGGGTCGCTCGTCATCGCCTTATACAGCTTGCCTTGAGACTGCAGTTTTCAGCTGACAGTTACGATGTGAGATCAAACCTTGGCGGCATCGCCGTTTCGGGTGAGATCATTCTTCATCACGACGCGGTTTACATCCAGATCTGCCAGCCCGCGACCCGACACGATACGGGCATTCTGATCCGAACCTGCCAAGGCCGCGCTGACTTTTGCGGTGGAGCCAATCATTTTGAGCCGGTCCGGCTCCTCGATGACCTGACCATTCTTGCGACGCGCGTTCGCAACATCATGTCGCAATCGGCATCATTGGCTGTTCGCTGCTAGCTCGCTTCACTCGACCTAGCGCCGCTGCCTCATCCCAAAGCGGCCCATTGATCCTCTTTCACATCTGGAGATTTCACGATGACACTGCCTTTCACCCAGGCGGCGCTCGCGGCTGCGCGTTTGCCCGACCCAATCCTAACGAGGCCTCATCCGAATTCCTTTGCGGCCAACCTATTAGCGGCAGCAGAGCGGCTGCAAGTCGAACTCAGCGCTGACCGCGCCATTGAGGCCAGAGTTCTTCGCCCCGCAATGGAGGCCGCTTTCGGCGCCAGCGACGCGGACGGCGTCTGGGTTTGGAAAGACGCCTACGACGCGACCGAGATTGCCCAAGTTCTGTTTCTGCGCCGTCACGCCCCCGCGATGCTGGGAAAGACCGCGGGTTCTGCCCGCGCAATGCTCGGCTTGATTTCGCGGCTGACCAGCCGTCTTCCAACGCAGACGCGGCGATCGGAAGAGAGCGAGGAATTTCAGCAGTTCTCGACGCCGATCGAATTGGGCTATGTCGCCAGCTTGGCCGCGCGGATGTCGCAATCCGATCTGGTTCTGGAACCGTCGGCCGGCACCGGGCTGCTCGCCATTTTCGCGGAGCTGGCGGGCGGGCGCGTGCACCTCAACGAGCTGGCGGCGGTCCGAGCCTCAGTGCTGGATGCGGTATTCCCGGACGTTCCCGTCACGCAGCACAACGCCGAACATATTCACGATCATCTCGAGCCCAGCATTCAACCCACCGTTGTCATCATGAACCCGCCTTTTTCGGTTTCGCCGCAGGTGGAGGCCCGCGTCACGGGGACGGCCGCTAAGCATATTGTTTCGGCGTTCGCCCGGCTTGCGGTCGATGGACGGCTGGTCGCTATCACGCCAGCAAGTCTTGACCTCAGCACGCCAAAATGGCGGAAGACTTTCGCGACCATTGGCGCGTCGCAGGTCGTTTTCAGCGCCATCATTTCCGGTAAAGCCTACGCGCGGCACGGAACGCAGGTCGAGACCAGGCTGACGGTCATCGACAAGTCGTGTGGACCCGATCCAGACCAGCCGCGCGGAGCGCTTATCATTGCTCGGTCGGCGGACGAGTTGCTTGAGGCGGTCGAGCGTGACGTGCCCGCCAGAACCGCTTCTGCGGAGCTTGAGAGATCAATTTCGACCGCCGCGCGTGTTCTGCCCGTCAGAAGACCAGAGCCGCGTCCCACGTCTAAAGCCAAACCGGCGTTGGCCGTAGATCTCGACCCCGCCGTTGCGGTTGAGCTGGGCTATACGCTCAATAACGAGAATGACGCGAATATTGCCGCGAGTGGGAGTAGTCTGTACGAACTTTATCGCCTGCAACGGATTTCCATCGCAGGCGCATCCTCGCATCCGACGCCGCTGGTGCAATCGGCGGCAATGGCGTCTGTGGCGCCGCCCGCGCCGTCCTACCGCCCGCATTTGCCACGTCGGACGTTATCGGATGGGCTTTTGTCCGATGCACAACTCGAAAGCGTGATTTACGCGGGTGAAGCGCATCAGGCCTTTCTTGCCGGGTGGTTCACCGTCAATGATAGCTTCGACAAAGTGGCGTCCGCTGCTGAGGCGGACGAGGGCGCAATCCGGTTCCGGCGGGGCTGGTTTTTGGGCGACGGGACGGGTGCGGGCAAGGGCCGCCAGGCGGCTAGCATCATTGCCGACAACTGGATCAAGGGACGCCGCCGAGCGGTCTGGATCTCGAAATCCGACAAGCTGATCGAAGACGCCAAGCGCGACTGGGCGGCCATCGGCGGCGAACCTTTGCAGATCGTGCCGCTATCGCGATTTCCCCAAGGGACGGAGATTCGCTTCGACGAAGGCATTCTATTCACCACCTACGCGACATTGCGCACGGGCGAGGCGCGCAATAAGCCGTCCCGCCTTGCTCAAATCCTGAAGTGGATCGGACGCGACTTCGACGGCGTCATCATTTTCGATGAAGCCCATGCCATGGCGAACGCCGCAGGGAGTTCAGGCGAGCGCGGAGACAAGGCGCCATCACAGCAAGGCTTGGCCGGTTTGCGGCTGCAGAACGCCTGTCCGCTCGCTCGTATCGTCTATATATCCGCAACCGGCGCGACGACGGTCGAAAACCTTAGCTATGCCAGCCGTCTGGGATTATGGGGCACCGGAGATTTTCCCTTTGCGACAAGGCAGGACTTTGTGACGGCCCTAGAGGCGGGCGGCGTCGCGGCGCAGGAGGTTCTCGCGCGTGATCTGAAGGCGCTGGGGCTTTATGCGGCGCGCTCGCTGTCTTATCATGGCGTGGAGGTCCAGCTGCTGGAGCATGCGCTCAGCCTCGAGCAAGTTCGCATCTACGACGCCTATGCCGACGCATTCCAGATCATTCATAACAATCTGGAAGCGGCTCTCAAAGCCGCCAACATCACGGGATCATCGGGCAAGGCGCTGAACGCGCACGCCAAATCCGCCGCCCGTTCGGCTTTCGAATCCAACAAGCAGCGCTTTTTCAATCACCTGATCATGGCGATGAAAACACCTTCGTTAATCGCCTCGATAACGGGCGATCTTGCGGACGGCAATGCCGCCATCATCCAGATCGTGTCGACCAACGAAGCGCTGCTGGACCGGCGCCTCGCGCAAATTCCCGTCGCCGAATGGGGCGATCTCTCTATCGACATCACCCCCCGTGAGTATGTCCTCGATTATCTTGCGCATGCGTTTCCGGTGCAGCTTTATGAAACCTACACCGATGACAACGGCAACCTGCTGTCGCGACCGGTGGTCGATAAGGATGGGCATCCCATCCAGTGCCGGGCCGCGCTTGATCTGCGTGACGCGATGATCGAACGGCTCGCCAGCCTGTCAGCCGTACCCGGCGCCCTCGATCAGATCATCCAGCATTTCGGAACGCAGGCCGTCGCCGAGGTCACGGGACGCTCGCGGCGCATCGTCAGACACATCGATGGGGTGCAAGAGCGTCTGGCCGTCGAGACACGGTCTGGCTCGGCCAATCTTTCAGAAGCCCACGCATTTATGGATGATGCAAAATGCATCCTTGTCTTTTCCGACGCAGGGGGCACAGGACGGAGCTATCACGCCGATTTGGCGGCCAAGAACCAGCGCCGCCGCATCCATTATCTGCTCGAGGCTGGATGGCGCGCCGACACCGCAATTCAGGGGCTGGGGCGCTCGAACCGCACCAACCAGAGGCAGCCGCCGGTTTTTCGGCCGGTGACGACGGATGTGAAGGCGGAGAAACGTTTCCTGTCCACCATCGCGCGCCGCCTCGATACCCTCGGCGCTATTACCCGCGGCGCACGGGCGACCGGCGGGCAGGGATTGTTCCGGGCGGAGGACAATCTGGAGAGCGCCTATGCGCGGGCGGCTCTGCGCGACGTCTTCCATCACCTCCAAGCGGGCCAGGTCGCGGCCTGCTCGGCGGCTGATTTCGAAGCGGCGACCGGCTTAACGCTGACTCACGATGGGGGCGGTCTGAAAGACGATTTGCCGCCGATCAGTCAATTTCTGAACCGCATGCTGGCGCTTCGGATCGATCTGCAAAACCGCCTGTTTGAGGTCTTCGAGGGCTTAATTGACCAGCGCATCGAAGCGGCGATGACGGCTGGGATCTATGAGCAGGGTGTCGAGAGGATCACCGCAGAACGGTTGAGCGTCGCCGAACGGCAAACATTATTCGCCCATGCGGCCACGGGCGCGAAGACCACATTGGTCGCCATCAACCGCCGGCAGCGAACCAAGATTTTGAGTGCGGAGGACGCACTGGAACTGGGCAATAAGTTTTCGAGCGGATTATTGGTCAACGCTATTTCTGGCCGGGCCGCGGTTTCAACGCCCGCGCCGAGCGCCCTTGACGAGGCTGGCGGCGTGATCGCCCGGGTGCGTCTGCACCGGCCGAAGGGACGTGACACCGTCACGCTCGACGGTTTGGCGCAGTCGGAGTGGCGCATCGCCGACGCATCGGCCTTCCGCAAGGCTTGGGGGGGCGAGATCGAAGCAATCCCGCCGTTTACAGATGACACGATCCATCTCATTACCGGCTTGCTGCTCCCCGTCTGGAATCGCCTCGGCGACGGCAAAAACGCGATGCGGGTTTACCGGCTCGAAACCGATGACGGCGAACGCCTCATTGGCCGTGTTGTCAGCCCTGACATCCTGGCGAAGTTGCTGGAAGAATTTGGCGTCGGCGCAAGCGCTTCGCCGATTGAGCCAGTGGCGGCTTTCTCGAGCGTGCTGCGTCATGGCCAGACTTTGCGCCTGCAAGGAGATCTGCAAATACGCCGATCACTGGTGATGGGCGCCTACCGCATTGAACTGACGGGTTTCTCTGACACCGCCGTGCCGCAGCTCAAGGCGCTCGGGCTAACCTCCGAGATCATCGCCTGGAAACTCCGGCTGTTTGTGCCCACCGGCGAAGACAACGGCCCCGCAATCCTGGAGCGGCTGTTTGAGCGCTGGCCAGTTCGCCACTCCCCAAACCAAGCCAACGCCGCTTAGATGCTTCTTGCTGAGAAAGGCGCAGTCGTCATGCGGTCACATGCGAGCGATGCCGCGCGAGCCCTTGGCGCTTGCGCGGAACAAGTCTGCCGCCACTATCTCTCCAACGGTCGTCGCGTCGGCCAGTATTGGATCGTCGGCGATGTCTGCAATTCGCCTGGCCGCAGCCTGTTCGTGCGGCTGCGGGGGCGCGACTTGGGGCCTGGCGCCCGCGGCAAATGGATGGATGCCGCGACGGGCGAGCATGGCGATATGCTCGATCTGATCCGGGCTGCGTGCGGCCTCACCAGCATCAAAGATGCGATTGAAGAAGCGGAGCGGTTTTTGAGCTTGGCCCCGCCGACCTTCGCATCATCACACGTGCGGTCTCAGCGATTTGGCGCATCGATGGCAGGTGCTGCGCAGCGGCTTTTCGCAAGCTCGCTGCCGGTTCAGGGCACGCATGGCGAGGCTTATCTCCAGACGCGCGGCATTGATTTGAGACTTGGAAACGGTCCGCTACGGTTTCACCCACGCCTCCTCTATCGAACGGGCGACGCCACGCAATTGTTTCCAGGACTTGTTGCCGCCGTCACCGATACGCTTGGCCGCATCAATGGCGTGCAACGCCTGTTTCTCGATCCCGACCATCCACGGAAAGCCGATGTCGACGACCCGCGCCGGGCGCTTGGGCGGCTGCTCGGGCATGGCGTCTGGTTTGGGCGACGAACGAGCGTTCTGGCGGTCGGCGAAGGCCTTGAAACCATGCTGTCGGTCTCAGTGGCGCTGAACGGGTTATCGGTCGTAGCCGGCTCGAGCGCCGCCCATCTGGCCGCCTTCAACCCGCCGGCCGGTCTTG
>JBGSLP010000344.1:0-2131 GCA_041740655.1 Alphaproteobacteria bacterium | reverse complement strand
CTTCACCGACGTCGACCGCGTGGAGAATATCCGCCGCGTCGGCGAGGTCGCAAGGCTGATGGTGGATGCGGGGCTGATCGTGATGGTGTCGTTCATCTCGCCCTTCCGGGCGGAGCGGCAGATGGCGCGCGAGCTGTTCGCCGAGGGCGAGTTCATCGAGGTGTTTGTCGATACGCCAATCGAAATATGCGAGGCGCGCGACGTGAAAGGCCTCTACAAGAAAGCCCGCGCCGGGCAGATCGCGAACTTCACCGGCATATCGTCCGCCTATGAGCCGCCGCTCAATGCCGAGATGCGGCTGGAGGGTGGCGTGGAGCCTCCCGAGGCGCTGGTCGAGCGCATCGTGGAAGCCCTTCGGGCGCGGTAAGGCAAAGTGGCGGCTAGAACGACGCTTTGTCCCTGAGGTGCGCGGCGGCAAGGATTTGTCCGCTGGCGCCTTCCTGCAGCAGGACAGCAAGCGATTCCCCGCTCTGCAAAGGGCCAACCGGGATGTTGAGTGTTTCCGCCGAACCCGACCACGTGCCGACCGGCTTCAACGAGCGCACGACATTGTGGTAGGTCACCTGCCGCCCCTCGTTTTCACCCCGGCCAATCGCGACTTTCCCCGCGTTCTGCACGACGGCGAGAAGCAGGTTTCCTTTGACCGGCGAGTTGCCGAGCACGCCGCCCACTTTGATCATGACGGCATCGCCCTTTTGCTCAAGCTCCAGCGAAACCTGACGAGCCTCGATCTGACGTTTGACGGAATTTATCGCCGCATCGATCTTGGACGACGAACTGCCCACCGCGTGCGCGAGCCCGTTGACGACAATCTGCGGCGTGTAGACCTGCCCATCGCCTCGAGCGAGCGCATAACCCTGCTGGCGGGCGGTGTACTCCTTTTTCGCGAATGTATCCTTCCATCCGAGCCTATCCCAATAGTCGACCGGCAGGCTCAACGCGATGACGTCGTCGCGGCGGGTATAGCGCTCCAGAAGCGCGTCTGCGGGCGGACAGGATGAGCAGCCCTGGCTGGTGAACAATTCCAGCACGATCACGGGCCGTGACGCGGCATCGCCTGCGAGCGCAGGGCGCCCGGCGCCTGCAATGATGATAGCCAAAGCGCCAGCGCCCAATTTCAACAGCGTCCCCAAAGCAGCCTCCTCATATTGATGCCTGGTGAAGGTTCGGCGCTGGATCGGCTGGCGTTTCACGTCGAGGGAGCGGGCGCCCTCACGCTTCGGTGAGCGGCGAGGCGAAACGGGCAAAGAAGATGGTTGTGCCGCCGTAATCACGCTGGTCGAACGCCTCGAAGCCGGGCGGAAAGGCGACGGCGCTGCTTGCCTGCTCCTCAACCACGGCGATGGCGCCTGGCGCAAGCCAGCCTCCCCCGCTCGCGGAGGCAAGCGCGAGGTCAGCCAATTCCTTGCCGTAGGGCGGATCGGCGAACACGAGATCGAATGGGCCGAGATTGCCCGCCGGGCCGAGCGAGGTCGCATCGCGGCGATAGAGCCTTGCCTCGCGCTCCAACCCGAAATTCTCGATGGACTGGCGGATCAGCCCGCGCGCCTCGGCGCTGGTGTCGATGAACAGGCAAGATGCGGCGCCGCGCGATATGGCCTCGAACCCCATCGCGCCGGAGCCGGCGAAAAGGTCAAGCACATGCGCGCCCTCCAGCCGGAAATCGGCGACGCCATGCGCGAGGATATTGAACACCGACTCGCGCGTTTTGTCGGTGGTGGGGCGAATGTCGCGAGATTTCGGCGCGGCGAGGGACTGCCCGCGAAAGCGGCCCGATACGATCCTCATGACGCCAGCCCCTCTGTGGCGCTGGGCTTGTCACGCTCCGCCCTCATGCGCTGCATCCGCTCAAGACTGACGCGGCGGCCGACCGCCGGATGGTTTGCCGGTTCGCCCACCCGGAGCGCCTCCCGATTTTCCACGTCCGGCAAAGCTTCTGGGCGGTCGCGCGCCATCGGTACGAGGCGTGCGGTCCCCACGCGCTTCCGGGGCGGAGCCGCCCTCGCGCGGTTTGCGAGGCGGTCTGGCGTCGCCGCGAGCGCTATCAGGCGCGCTTTTCGCTCCGGCGTCGAAAGACGGCCTCTTGCCCGCGAAATTTTTTCCCGCTGGCGCGCCGCGCGGCGGGCGATCA
>JBGSLP010000343.1:0-6279 GCA_041740655.1 Alphaproteobacteria bacterium | reverse complement strand
CCGTCGCCATCACGCACGCGCATCACCGTCGCGCCGCCCAGTTGCTGGCCGCCGCGCTTGTCAGCGCGCCCCCCGTCAAGCGGAGAGCGCGATGATCGGCCGTCTGCGCGGCATCGTCGACACCGTGGGCGCGGATTTTGTCATCCTCGATGTTGGCGGCGTTGGCTATGAGGTCGCCTGCGGTTCGCGCACGCTTGCGCATTTGCCCGCACAGGGCGAACTGGTGACGCTCGCCATCGAAACCTATGTCCGCGAGGACGCCATCAAGCTTTATGGCTTTGCGAGCGAGGCGGAGCGCGCGTGGTTTCGCCTGTTGCAAAGCGTGCAGGGCGTGGGCGCCAAGGTGGCGCTGTCCATATTGGGCGCGGTGGATGTGGGCTCACTCGCCAACGCCATCGCCCTGCAGGATAAGACGGCCATGACGCGCGCGCCCGGGGTTGGGCCGAAAGTCGCGCTGCGTATCGTGACGGAGTTGAAGGATAAGGCGCCGTCGCTGATGGCGTCCGGCATTGGCGCGGGCGCAACGGCGGCTCCGGGCAAGACGGCGCCGAAGCCGGTTGCCTCGCCCGCAGGCGATGCAATCTCTGCGCTGGTCAATCTGGGTTATTCTCCCGTTCAGGCCAACTCCGCGATCGCGACCGTGCTTGCGAAGTCCGGCGAAAGCGCCCGCGCGGAAGATTTGATCCGATTGGGGCTTAAGGAGTTATCCCGCTAGTATGTGTTGGGAAAGGCGTTCCGGCTTTCTCGCATCGCGAATGATTGAGGAAAGACCATGGCTGCGACACCCACCCCGGAAACCCTGCGACATCGCGTCGAACGGCTTTATTTCGGCGTAGAACCATCATCCGGCACATTCCGGCTTGGAATGCTGGTGTTCGAGGTGGCGGTGATCGCGTTTTTCATCATCGCAACGTTCGCGCGCGGCGCCGCCTGGGTCATGGCCGTCGAACTCGCCATTGGCATTATACTCGCGCTCGATTTTGCGGCGCGGCTATGGATTTCGGATAACCGTAGGAACCATTTTCGGCAAATCTCGACATGGGCGGACATTGCGGTGATCGCCTCGCTTTTCGCGCCGTTGTTTAATGAGAGCCTTGTGTTCCTGAGAGTTCTGCGCGCCGTGCGGCTTTTCCGCTCGTATCAGATCGTGAAGGAATTGCGCGAGCATTTTGCTTTTTTCGAGAAAAACCGGGACGCCATCGACGCCGGGTTGAACCTTGGCGTCTTCCTGTTCGTCATGTCGGCGATCGTTTACGTGTCGGTCGCGCCGGGGCATCCAAAAATCATCAACTTCCTCGACGCTATGTATTTTACGCTTTCGACGCTCACCACGACGGGGTTTGGGGACATCGTGCTGGAGGGCACGTGGGGGCGCATCCTCTCCATTCTGATCATGATTTTCGGCGTCGGCCTGTTTTTACGACTGGTGCAAACGCTTTTCCGGCCGACGAAAGTGCGCTTCGAGTGCCCGAACTGTAATCTGATCCGGCACGAGGTCGACGCCACCCATTGCAAACGCTGCGGAACCCTGCTCCATCTCAAATCCGAAGGCGGCGATATCTAATGGAGAACAGTCGTGGGGCGGCTTGGCGAGGCATCATTTATAATAGTAACTTTTTTACTTTTGGGGCCACCGATCGGATTTATTCCGCTGATCCCCTTGTTTTTACTATCTGCCTTCATCGAGGGCGTGCCCACTTCAGAAGCCACACTTTTAATTATTAAATCTTCTTACTACTACGGAACGCCATGGGCGTTGATTTTCGGCGCATATTTTTATTTCCGACATGACAGTGGCGTTTATATATCTTCCGTGGAAACGCTTATTTTAGTATTAACTTGCAGTATTTTTGGCTCTCTGATTCTGGTGATATTCGGGCAAACCTTAACTGGCCAGCAAGATTTCTTAACTTCTATATCTGAATTTACATCAAATATCGCATTCATTGTTGCGCTTTGCTCTGCGCTAGCCGTGTTCGTGTGCCGCGCTATTTTAATGAAACTCGGCTTGCTGAGAAAGCCTTAGCCCGAACTAACTCTCCAGATCCGTTGCGAGGGGCTTGGAGTTGAAAAACAGCGCCTGGCTGATGACGGCTTTCACCGTTTCGGAGCTGAATGGCTTCGGGATGAGGAACGCAGGCTCGACGCCCTCGCCAGTCAGCAGGATTTCGGGATGCGCTGTGATGAACACGACCGGAGCCTCGATGCGGCCCAGAATTTCGGTCACCGCCTCGACGCCGGAGCTTCCGTCTTCGAGCTGAATATCCGAGAGGATAAGGTCCGGGCGCTCGTGAGCGGCGAGTTCGACCGCTTTCTTGTGCGTCGTTGCGATGCCAGTGACGCCATGCCGCAAGGCTTCCACCAACCCCTGAAGATGCTCGGAGATGATTGGCTCGTCCTCGATGATCATGATGCGGGCGGGCGGGATCTGCTGCGCAATCTCGCGGTCGGCCTGGGCGATCAGCTCGGCGACGGTGTCGATGTCGGTCGCAAGTATCTCGGCGATCTCTTCCGCGTCGAAGCCCTCGATGGATAACAGGATGAACGCCTGCCGTGGCTTCGGAGTGATGGTCTGAAGGCTATGCACCAGTTCAATTTCGTTGAAATCGAAATCGGGAAATTCGTTCGTGCCGACCGAATTCCAGAGCCGCAGAAACACTTGATAAAGGCCAATGCGCGGATCGGTATCCTCGGGGAAAATCGAAGGATCGGCCGCAATGGTCTCAAGCGCCGATCTCACATAAGCATCGCCGCTTTTCTGCGATCCCGACAATGCGCGAGCAAAACGCCGCAGATAAGGGACGTGCGGCCCAATTTTTTCAGACAGCGGCATGGTTCAGCTCCCTGCATTGACAATGCACTGATGACTTCGATTCGATCTCAGGCCTATAAGAGCACGGCCTCTTTGGAATTGAGAAACATTTTTCGGTTAAGTCTGGACAACTTAATGTAGTTTAATGCGATGCTTCGAAAAGGACGCTAAGTCGGTCTGCTGGGGCATCATTTATAAATGGTTAAAATGCATATTTCGCTACCGTCGGCTGAGGCGCGTGCACGCGACGGCTTGGAGCTGGTCAAACGGCTGGCGACCTTCCGTGCGCCGGCAGAGCTTGTGCTATTGCTCCTTGCGCTGTTTCTGCTCTCATCGCTCACCATCGCTTCGATGTGGCTGTCGGAGCGTGTGGCGCAAGACCGGATTGAATCTCAGACCGCGCAGACCGTCAGCGAAAATCTGGTGTCCCTTGGCGCTGCCCTGCGCGCATCTGAAAGCGGCCAGCGTGGCTACCTCCTGACCGGCGATAAACTATTCCTCGACTCTTATAATGCCAATATTGGCGCAATCTCAGGCCCACTTGCAGGCGTTGAAACCGCATTTGTTCAAACGGACTTGGAAAACGAATACAGATCGTTGCAAGCTCGAGTTCAGGAAAAGCAAGCCGAGATGGCCGAGTCGATCCGGCTTTTTGCAGGGAATGAGCGAGCGAGCGCCTTGCGTTTGGTGAAAGGCGGTTCCGGTCGCGAGATCATGCGCGAGATCAGTGAAAGCATCACAATGCTCCGCACGGCGACGCAGGAGCGACTATTCATATCTCAGAGGCAAACTGCGAACTTTAATAACCTACTTTGGTATTCGAACCTCGGCGGCTTCATCCTGATCATATTTTTCGCGTCCTCATCCATGGTGATGCTATGGAGAAGCAACAAAACGCTTCAGGTCGCCCAGGCGGAATTAAAGGCCAACAACGAGAATCTCGAGGCGACGATCAGCGAACGCATGCAGGAATTGCGCGAGGCGAATGAGGAAGTGCAGCGCTTCGCTTATATCGTCAGTCACGATCTGCGGTCGCCGCTCGTCAACATCATGGGTTTCACGACCGAGTTGGAGACGCTCAGCAAGGAAATTTTTCCACCCGCTGATGGCGATGACTCGTCCTCATCCGGGCCTCCTGTAGAGCCGGAGATCGTTCGCAAAGAGTTTCACGAGGCGCTTGGCTTCATCAAGGGCTCAATCGGCAAGATGGACCGGCTGATCGGGGCGATTCTCAAAATCTCGCGCGAGGGCGCCCGCCCGTTCAAACCCGAACATATCGACATGAGTTCTTTGCTCAACGGCATAGCTGCGTCGATGACGCATCAGACGCAGGAGCGCGGCGCATCGATCATCGTCGATCCTTTGCCGCGCTTGCAAAGCGATAAGCTGGCTATCGAGCAGGTGTTTTCGAATTTGATGGATAATGCCCTCAAATTCCTGCGCCGCGATGTGCCCGGCGAAATCAGAATTTCGGCCCGCCGCCTCAATCGCCTGATTGAATTTCAGGTAACTGACAACGGACGTGGTATTGATGAAAAGGACAGGGGGCGGATTTTCGAGCTTTTCCGCCGCGCCGGCGCGCAGGATCGTCCGGGGGAGGGAATGGGTCTTGCCTACGTCCAGACGTTGGTGAGGCGGCTTGGCGGTTCGATACGGGTCGAATCCACCGTGGGCAACGGCTCGACGTTCTCTGTCATCTTGCCTGAAACGTGGAGCGAACAACCCAACAGGACGAAGTCATGAACGGCACTGTAAAAATCATTATGGTCGAGGACGATGAGGGACATGCCCGCCTCATCGAGAAGAACATCCGGCGCGCAGGCGTCAGCAACGAAATCGTGCATCTGTCCGACGGCGCGAGCGCGCTGAATTACTTTTTCAGCGTCATGGGCGAGGCGAACGAGAAACGGTCATGCCCCGTACTGGTGCTGCTCGATCTCAATTTGCCCGACATGACCGGCGTCGAGGTGTTGCAGCGGCTGAAAGCGGACGATGAACTGAAGCTGGCGCCGGTGATCGTACTGACTACCACAGACGACAAAACCGAAATTCAGCGCTGTTACGATCTGGGCTGCAACGTCTACGTCACGAAGCCCGTCGACTATGACAATTTCGCCAATGCGATCCGACAGTTGGGCTTGTTTTTCGCAGTCATCCAGATACCAGACGCACCGCTATGACCGATATGACGCCGGCCAAGGGCCCCGACCAGACCGTTCTGATCATTGACGACGACGCCACATTCTGTCGCCTCGCGGCCAAAAGCCTTGAGCGCGCCGGCTATATCGTGGAATTCGCGCATGACTGCCAGAGCGGCATCGCCCGCGCGGCGGCCGGAAGATTCGATCTGATCATTCTCGATCATCACCTGCCGGACAGGGACGGGATAGGCACGCTCATCGAGTTGCGAACGCTGCAGGGTGTGCCGCCCGTGATATATCTGACGGGCACCGAGGACAGCCGGGTCGCCGTCGCCGCGCTGAAGGCTGGCGCCGCCGATTACGTGACGAAGGACGTCAATGGCGACTTTCTGATCCTGCTCAACGCGGCCATAGGCGGCGCCCTGATGGCCGCGTACTTGCAGCGCGCGAAAGAGGCGGCGGAGGCGGCTATCATCGACGCCCGAGATCGTTACAAGGCGCTGGCGGAAGAGCGCGCGATGCTTCTGAAGGAAATGAACCACCGCGTCGGCAACAGCTTGCAGCTCATCGCCTCGCTTCTACATCTACAAACCCGCGCGACCGAGAAGGCTGAAATCAAGGATGCTTTATCCGAAGCGCATCGCCGCGTGATGGCCGTCGCGCAGGTGCATCGGCGTCTTTATACATCGGACAACGTGCAGTCCGTTTCCCTTGGCGACTATTTGCGCAGCCTGGTGGATGACATTCAAAGCGCGTCCGGTGACAAGCGCGCTGACATCGCGGTTTCGATCAATGCGGACGACGTTTCCATCGAACCGGACAAAGCCGTCGCCATCGGCATCGTCGTGACCGAACTCGTATTGAACGCGACCAAGCACGCATACCCTGATGGCAAGGGCCCGGTTCGCATAGCCCTGCGAAACGGAGACGGCAACAAGTGCGAACTCAGCGTCGCGGATGACGGCGTCGGTATCGACCGCTCCAAGGCGCCCACCACATCGTCAGGCCTTGGCAAGACGATCATCAAGGCTATGGCGCAGAAATTATCGTCTGAGGTCGTGTACGATCGCTCCAGCGGCGGCACCCGGGCAACGCTGCAATTTAACGCCAACCACGCCCCACAGTAAGCTATTTCTCAGCATCCGGAAATTCGCGAACGGTTTTGCGCGGGGGCGCAGACGCCGGTTGAGCGTTTGCGCGCAGTGCAGCACAATCCTTAAGATTTAATTTAATTACGGTCGATCTGAGCAAACCAATTTCCTGATTATGATTTTGGAGGGAACCTATGCAGCGCGAAATCAATGTCGCTTTCCAGGGCGGCGGTGC
>JBGSLP010000342.1:0-5119 GCA_041740655.1 Alphaproteobacteria bacterium | reverse complement strand
GGCGGTCTGCTCGGTGGGCGGAGTTGGCGGGGGCGCTGGGCTGCCAGCGGCGGTGTCTTCGACCGTGGCGCGGCCTTGAAGATCTTTTGAAGTGATGATCGAGACGCTGATGCCGTCGTCGGCGCCGCCTTCGGCTCCCAGGCGGCGTGGTTCGCCCGTGTTGATGCGCACCAGCAAGAGGGCGTGCAGGATGATCGCGATCAGCACGAACCGGAAAAAACGGCGGTCGTCGTCCGACGTGCTTATCCGGCCTTGGCCACCGCCGACGGCGGAGAGGGCGGCGGTCAGGTTTGATGCGTCAATCGCCATGACGATAGATTTAGCGCGATTTGGTGCGCTGCGAAACGTTGTGATGACGCGCGCTGGCGTTTGCCGCCCTTCACTGAACAGGAAGTAGGCCCGTTCTCACGTTACTGGGGCCGTGGTGCCTGACGTGTTGCAAAATTTTTCAAACACCTTCAATTGATACACCCTAGGCGTGTGTTTTATTATGTCTACAATTCTTTACGTGACGGGAACTTCTCGGTCACGATCATTATTATGCTCGGATAGAATTCTTGATGGGCGCGCTGGATACCGCTGCCCATCGTGACAGAACTCGCCAAATCTCCGGGGGATTTGTGGCCTTATTTGCGCACTATGGCATCTTCGCTGTCATCGCGCTCGCGGGTGCGGCGTCATACGCAGCTTGGCTGGCATACCGGCTGTACTTGGCTTTAGGGCGCTGCCCGCAGTGTTCCCACCGGTTGCACAGGGCCGTGGACATCTGCCATCGGTGCGGCTGCCGGCAACATGAGCATCACTCCCGCCGCCGATGATGCGATGAGGCACATTGGGCCGAGGGGGGGGCAGAGGCGGGTTCAATCGCTGTGCGGTGCAACCCTTCCGCGCGCTTGCACATTGACAGCTGGCCATTTCGACCTAGAACCCGGTCCACACACAGGAGATTGACCCCATGCCGACCATGTCGAATTCTCGCCGCCGTAAAATCCAGGCCCGCCAGCGCAAGGCTAAAAACGCGGAATCGCGCGTCGCCAAGATCGAAAAGAAAGAGCGCAATGGGAAGAAGGCGGGCTGAGTGCCCGCCTTGACCTAACGGCTCGCGTCTTTGGCGTGCGGCTTGAGGTGCATGAGGCCGCCATCTTCGCCGTCTTTTAGAACATAGAGGCTGCCGTCGCTGGCTTCGGCGACATCGCGAATGCGCATTCCCATGTCGACGCGATCGGCTTCGCGCGCGGTTTCGCCTTTCACCTCGACAATGACGATCGCTTTGGAACTCAGGCCGCCAATCAGCGCGGCACCGGTCCAATCTGCAAAGCGGGTGCCGGTGTAGAACGTGAGTCCGGCGGGTGAGATGACGGGCGTCCAACTGATGACCGGTTTTTTGAATTCGGGCCGGGTGTCGTGGCGCGGGATCGGCTGCCCGTCATAGTGATCGCCATTAGAGACGGCGGGCCAGCCGTAATCGGCGCCGCGCTCAATGAGGTTGAATTCATCGCCGCCGGCTGGGCCCATCTCGTGGATCCAGAGTTTGCGGGTGGCGGGATCGAACGCGAGCCCAAGCGGATTGCGGTGCCCCGTGCTCCAGACATCCTTGCGGGCGTTCTTGGCGTTCTGCTCCATGTTGTCGGCGGGGAGTGAGCCGTCCGGATTGATGCGCACGATCTTGCCGGCGTTGGTTGCGGGATCGTGAGACAGGAATCGTTGACGGTCGCCGTTTGTGATGAAAAGTTTTTCATCGCCGGAGAACGCCATGTGACCGCCAAAGTGGCCGCGGCCGATCTGTTTGGGCTCCTGGCGCCAGATGACTTCGACGTCTTTGAGTTCGTTGCCATCAAGGACGGCTCGGGCGACGGCTAGTCCCTTCAAGATCACATCGCTGTTGGGGCCATCGTCGCCGACGCGCGGATCGCCGGGATCGCTCGCGTTGGCGGGTTGTTCTGCGGCTGGTTCGGCGTAGGACAGATAGATCGTGTTGTTGGTCGCGAAGCCGGGGTGGGCGATGACGGACAAAAGTCCGCCTTGGCCTTCGAAATGGACCTTGGGGATGTTCGCGATGGGATCGGAGAGTTTGCCGTTTTCGAAGAGTCGCAGGCTGCCGGTTTTTTCGGTGATCAGCAGGCGATCATCGGGCAGGACAGCAATCTTCCAGGGGTGCTTTAGCGGGGCAAGCATCTCGCCCTGGATTTTGCCGGACTTGGAGGTGAATTCCTGCATGATGGAGCCCTGCGCGAAAGCCTGATCACCCATGACGGCTGCTCCCAGAATAGAAGCGCCCAGCGCCAGTTTTGTTCGCCACGCAAATGTCATTGAACCACATCCTTGTATCCTGTTTGAAACGGACAAGGTCGGTGTAACGACGCGAGGCGAAGGTGGTTCCGGTTAGATTTTGGATTGCAATTATCTGTCTCAGGCACTGCAACATGACTAAGGCGGTTGGGTGGCCTATCGCTTACGGCGTCCAGTTGCCACTGGGAGGGCAACTGGCCACGCCGTTACGGCAAGTTTTGCCAATTCTTTTTGTCGCTTTGCGATTGCATCAGCGGTCCAAGCATTGTGGTCACATAAACTCTTAGTCAGCATTAGTTCGGAGCGTGCAAAGGATGGCTTCTTATCTTCAAAACTACCGTTTTTAATTGTCGAGTTAAGTCGCGCATCTAGAAGTGTGAGGTTTCCAAGTCGGTTTAATATTTGATCATGATTGTCGAAACGGCTAAATGGTTTTTGAGGGTAGATATGTTCAACGTGAACCTTTGAGTTCGGTCCAATTTGTAGCTCACCTGTGCGCCGCATACTATTTTCTAATTTTCGAAGAATGTAACGTTGGATCGATGTTCGGCCAATCACAGCGCGAGCAAACGATTCTTCAAATGATTCATCATTAGGTGCGAAAGTGCGAAGCTCCTCTTCAAGGGCATCGATGTTTCGTCCTTCGCGGATCTTTTTGGCGATTGGATGAATGACGTTTTCTAGTTTGCTATTTTCGAGTTGCCCGATAATCGAATGACGCATATAAATTGCTATGATCAATCGAAGTAATTCAACTTTTTTAGGTGACGGAGCGGACTGTGATATACTTAGTACTATTGGCATCAAAGCGTTTGCGCCAACCTCGCTAAATTCCTGGAGTAAAGTTTCAAAATTAGGGTCAGCATCTTCTGCCTTTAGAATCTGACGATATGCTTCTGCTGCCTTACCTAAATCCTGTGTGAATGTTAGGCTATCTGTACTTGAGTTCTGTATTTGAGTTTTTATTTCGCGATAAAGGCGCTGCGTTTTTACATCGCCGTGATATGAGATCCAGTAATGGCGAAGGAACGATTTTATATCAACGTCGCTATCGAAGCGGATGATTTCTTCCCATAGGGAAATAATTTGCGAACGATTAGAGGTTTGCGCTCGTCTGATAACCAAGTTTCTCAGTAGGTCGGGCGTTGATAATCCCACTCCGCGATCATTTAATGTCTCAAATACTTCTGCAGCGCTATCCTCATTGCTCGATACGACAGAGATCACTGACATGTGGTTTATTAGCACCCGTTGTATGCGGAGTGCCCAAGAATATGATTTTTCGGGTGATCCTAGGTGATTGTATTCTTCGGTGAATTTCTGCTCAAAGAAGGATCGTGCAGCTGAAATGAGTTTGTGCGAGGCATGTGTTGGTGTCGGTTCCGAAAAATTCGAGTCGCGATAAGCTAACACTTTTTGCTTGTAAAATTCTCTATCGTAGGCATTGAGCGTTATTTTGTAACGCCATTCGTTCGTTGAATCGTCAAAGTCTACCAAATATCGAGATTGCACTCGATGTGCAGCTTCCTCTTTGAATACCTTCAGGTTATCGCGAATGACGGATAGGAGTATTGCTGATGTTGCAATTCGTTGCTGCCCGTCCAACAGTAGATGTTGGTTGTGATTTGTTTTCACAATCACAATGGATCCGAAGAAGTACTCGCGTCCGTCGAGGTTGTCGTCTGGGTAGCGTTCGCTGAATTCCGTTAAGTCGTGCCAGAAGGTCTCGATTTGAGATTGCTGCCAACTGTAGCTGCGCTGCCAGTCTGGAACTATGATTGCTGGTGTCGTCATAGACAACAGTTCGCCAATCGTGCGTTTGTCTGGTTGATATGTGGTGGTGGCGTTTGTCAGCGGAGCCTGCATGGTCATTCCATTCTTGGCATTATTCTAGTCTGCCCACCATGTAGTCCGGGAGCCAGTGTTCGTTCAGGGCGCGGAGTTTGGCGAGGGGGTAAGGATCTTTGTCGCCGCGGATGGTGAGGGTGTCGCCGCCGACGATGCCGAGGATGCGGGCGGGGAGGGCGAGGAGGCGCGCGCGTTCGAGGACTTCTTCGGCCATCGCGGGTGAGACGGAGAGGACGTAGCGGCCTTGGTCTTCGCCGAACCAGACGGCGTGGGCTGGTAAAGTGCCTTCATACGCATGGAGATCGGCGCCGACGTTGCCGGCGAGTGCCATTTCGGCGATGGCGACGAGGAGGCCGCCGTCTGAACAATCATGCACGGCGGTGACGTTGCCTTCGCGGATGAGGGCGCGAACAAGGCGTCCGGCTTTCAATTCATCGGCGAGATCGACGGGGGGCGGGGCGCCTTCGAATTTTCCAGTGGCCATATTCTGGTACAGCGACTGTCCGAGCCAGCCGCGTTCGAGGCCGATGACGATGAGGAGATCGCCGTCGCGCTTCAAGGCGATGTCGGCAATTTTCGACACGTCGGGCACGAGGCCGACGCCGCCGATGGCGGGGGTCGGCGGGATGCCGATGCCGTTGGTTTCGTTGTAGAGCGAGACGTTGCCGGAGACGACGGGATAGTCGAGCACGCGGCAGGCTTCGCCCATGCCTTTCACGCTCGCCACAAACTGCCCCATGATTTCGGGGCGCTCGGGGTTGGCGAAGTTCATGTTGTCGGTGATGGCGATGGGATCGGCGCCGACCGCGCAGAGATTGCGCCAGGTTTCAACGACGGCCTGCTTGGTGCCCATCTCGGGGTCGGCTGCGACGTAGCGGGGCGTGACATCGCAGGTGGCGGCAATGCCCTTTTGGGTGCCGTGGATGCGCACGACGCCGGCATCGCCGCCGGGGCGGCCGATGGTGTCGCCCATCACCATGTG
>JBGSLP010000341.1:0-4695 GCA_041740655.1 Alphaproteobacteria bacterium | reverse complement strand
CGCGCATTGTGGATCTCGAACGCGTCCCGGTTGCTCACGCCCGCGCTTATGCAGGCCTCTTTCACAGTCTGTTCGCGCCCGATAAGCACGGGAAACCCCAGTTGCGCGTTGTAGAAGGCGTTGGCCGCGCGGACGACCAGTTCCTCCTCGCCCTCCGCGAAGACCACCCGCTTGGGGTTGGCGCGCAGGCTCTCGAAAATCGTGTTGAGGAAGCCCGCGACCGGATCGAGCCGGGCGGAAAGGCGCATCTTGTAGGCGTCCATATCGACAATCGGCCGCCTCGCGACGCCCGAGTCCATCGCCGCCTGCGCCACCGCCGATGGAATGGCGCTGATGAGGCGCGGATCGAACGGCGCTGGAATGATGTACTCCGCCCCGTAACGCAAGCGCCTGCCCTGATAGGCGGCGGCGACTTTGTCGGGCACGTCGGCGCGGGCGAGTTCGGCGATGGCGTTGGCGGCCGCGATCTTCATCGCATCGTTGATGGTGGTCGCCTCCACATCGAGCGCGCCGCGGAAAATGTAGGGAAAGCCGAGGACGTTGTTGACCTGGTTCGGATAATCCGAGCGGCCCGTCGCCACGATGGCGTCATCGCGCACCTCGTGCACTTCCTCCGGCGTGATTTCCGGGTCCGGGTTGGCCATGGCGAAAATGATGGGACGCGGCGCCATCTTGGCGACGCAGGCTTTCGGCAGCGCGCCGGCGGCTGACAGCCCAAGAAATACGTCAGCGCCCTCGATCACTTCGGAGAGCTGGCGCGCCTTGGTCTTGCGCGCGTATTTCACCTTGTACTCGTCCATCAACTCGTTGCGGCCCTCGTAGAGCACGCCGATGATGTCGTTGACGAAAATGTTCTCGCGGCGAAGGCCGATCTTCACCAGCAGGTCGAGGCAGGCAAGCGCCGCCGCGCCCGCGCCATTGCACACGAGCTTCACATCGCGCCAGTCACGCCCGGTGAGTTCCAGCGCGTTCATCAGCCCGGCCGCCACGATGATCGCGGTGCCGTGCTGGTCGTCGTGGAAGACGGGGATGTTCATCAGTTCGCGCAGCCGCGTCTCGATGACGAAGCACTCCGGCGACTTGATATCCTCCAGATTGATGCCGCCGAAGGATGGCCCGAGATAGCGCACCGCGTTGATGAATTTCTCCGGGTCTTCCGTATCGATCTCAAGGTCGATGGAATCGATGTCGGCAAAGCGCTTGAACAGCACCGCCTTGCCCTCCATCACGGGCTTCGAGGCAAGCGCGCCTAGATTGCCGAGGCCCAGAATCGCCGTGCCGTTGGAGATGACCGCCACGAGGTTGCCCTTGCAGGTGTAGTCGTAAGCAAGGCTCGGGTTCTCCGCGATGGCCTCGACCGGCACCGCGACGCCCGGCGAATAGGCAAGGCTCAAGTCGCGCTGCGTCGCCATCGGCTTCGTCGGCACAATCTCGAGCTTGCCGGGCCGCCCCATCGCATGGAACTGCAACGCCTCCTGCCGGGTGAACTGCGCGGCTGCCGAGCGGATCACACCGGCTTTTTTCATTGGCTGTGAGGTCTTCGGCGTATTGGCTTCACTGCCAGTCTTGGCCATAGCTGCGTTTGCTCATAATTATGTAAGAATAAGACGATGACGTTATCCGCGTGGCTGCACCCGCACAAGCGGACATCGCGGGAAGATAGATAACGACCCGCGTCGTTTCAGTTTTGCAACTATTGGTAAAATAGATTGGCCGCAAATGCATTTTTAGCAAATTAACCTCGAATTTGCTCTAACGTCGGGACACACTCTAGGCTTTGAAGGGTAATATCGTGATTAAAAGAATTTCTAAATCACCTGCCGCTTACGATTCAATTGATAGCTTTGCAGTGGCGGTTTCGCCGAATGGACGCTATGTTGCGTTTAGCTCTTTAGAAAAAGTTACACAAGACGACACTAACAACAACTACGATATATTTGTGTACGACACTGTTCTTGAGACTGTGAAACGTTTGGATATTCCGAACACCGGCTCTGTACCGATTTCAGGTATTTCAATTTCCAGCGACGGGGACCGTATCGCATTCAGTTCGCAAGCCGCTCATGTATCGGGCGATACAAATGGTGTTTTCGATATTTACGTGCACGATGTCGGCGCTGGTTCGACGCGGCTTATCTCTACGGGCAAAAAAGGTCGTGTGGCAGATGGCGCCTCTCGGGATCCGATCCTGTCGGATGATGGATCTAGCGTGACATTCTGGACTGAGGCCAAAAAATTAGTAAAGAACAAATCAACGGCGGTGGTCGAGTATGATCTCGACACTGGTAAGATCAGCAAAGTTGCTGACGGTTCCGTTTTCGACACTTCTGGCGATGGCAAATTTAAGGCCGTTATAGGCTTTGTGAAAGGTAATGTTAACTCCCAGGCATCCATCTATGAAGTGGGTGCAAAGGCGGGAAAGGTAATTTCTAAAAATAGTGCTGGCGAGTTGTCGTTTGGCGTCGAAAACGTTCACATCTCGGATAATGGCCGCTTCGCGACATTTACATCATCCTCCAATAACCTTGTAGACGGCGACACAAACGGCCGGCGGGACGTATTCGTGTATGATTCTGTATTAAATAGGGTGTCAAGACTCTCAGTGTCGAATGATGGAAAGCAGCTTGACCGGGAGTCCACCGCTTTAGACATTTCTGCTGACGGACGCTTCATCCTATGGAAGTCGGAAGCGAACACCGTTGTGCCTGGCGACAGCGGGTTTTTCTACGACATTTTTGTGACCGATCTCGTGTCTGGATTAACGACGATATTATCGCTGAACTCACTCGGGGAATTACAGTTCGGTGACGCTGTTGGGGCCAAGATGTCCAAAGACGGAACGCAGATTGTATTCGTGTCTGAAGCAGCTAATTTATCCCCTAACGACACAGGCAGAACGAAAGATGTGTTTGTAGTCAAAAACCCTTTTCTCGCAACTCCGATTATGGGAAACGCAGGCGACGATAGCCTTGAGGGCTCAGTTGAGCGTGACTTCATTAAAGGCGGAGCCGGGAACGACATATTAGATGGTAAAACAAATGCGGACATTCTAGAAGGCGGCGAGGGCGACGATACGTATATTCTTGATGTAGCAACAGATGTTGCGATTGAGAAGGAAAACGAAGGCTCAGACACTGTTAAAGCCGCGTTTACTTATACTCTTGCAGCCGCTTTTGAAAACCTCACTTTAACCGGCGCTTACGACATTGATGGATTCGGAAATAATAAAGATAATATCCTGATCGGTAACAGTGGCTCAAATACCCTCAAAGGCTTTGACGGAAACGATATCTTAGATGGTGGTGCTGGCGTTGATCAGCTTTACGGAGGCGCAGGCAACGATACTTATATATTAGACAATGAACTAGACAAAGTGCATGAAGATGCTAATGGTGGACTTGACCATGTAAAGTCTTACAGTAATCTTAATTGGCAAGGAAACGTTGAAATATATGAGCTGATTGGAAACGAAAATACCTATGTGACTGGTTCCCCTGGAGACGATATTCTCATTGGAAACAGCGGAGATAATATCATAACTGGGAACTCAGGCCGCGACACCATGATTGGCGGCGCGGGAAACGATACTTACAATAACTTTGAGATTGGTGACGTTATTGTAGAAGAGGTAAATGGGGGGATTGACACAATTGCAACCCGCGAATTGTTTATCACTCTGCCAGAAAATGTTGAAAATTATACCAATATTTGGCGTGTAACGGGCGCTGACGGCAATGCGTTAGACAATGTTATGGTGGCGGCGCATGGAGGCGAGCGGATTGACGGAAAGGGGGGCGACGATACGCTTGTCGCCCTAAACTTCGGAAGCATTTTCACTGGGGGAGAAGGAAACGATACATTTGAGATACAGGGAAGCGCCTCTATAACCGACTTTACGATCGGGGAGGATAAAATCGCTCTGCAACTAGATAATTTTGCCAGTTTGGGACAGATTGGAGAGCTTTCCGCAGATATGTTCGTGGTCGGCGATAGAGCTTTGGACGCCAATGACTTTATAATCTACAACAAAGAAACTGGTGACATTTATTACGATTACGATGGGTCGGGCCATCAGCAGGGATACGTGCGGGCTTCCGTAACTCCCGGCCTAGAGTTGACTATTTCCGACTTTGAGGTTGTATGACAAAGCTCTATGGATAGCGGCGGCAGATTGGCCGCTACAGTGTAAGTATCTGACCCAGTTGAGCGCTCAGCACAAGACGTGCATGACTCGCTAAATCGGCTTTTCAAGCCTCGATTCGACTGCGTATTGTCGGTATTATGAAATCTCGATCAGCGATCAGGGTCGAATCCGCCGGAGCCTCCTCGCCGCAACAGCGGGCTTTCAGCGATCCTGTTGCGCACGGCTCCGCCGCCGCCCCCACTCCCATGATGGCGCAATATTGGGAGATCAAATCTCAATATCCGGATTGCCTGCTTTTCTACCGGATGGGCGACTTTTTCGAGTTGTTTTTCGCCGACGCGGAGATCGCCAGCGCGGCGCTTAACATCCACCTCACCAAGCGCGGCAAGCACTCGGGCGAGGATATCCCCATGTGCGGCGTGCCGGTGGTGCGCGCGGAGGAGTATCTGCACAAGCTCATCGCGCAGGGGCATCGCGTGGCGGTGTGCGAGCAGCTTGAGAACCCGGCGGAGGCGAAGAAGCGCGGCGGCAAGTCGGTCGTGCAGCGCGGC
>JBGSLP010000340.1:0-2807 GCA_041740655.1 Alphaproteobacteria bacterium | reverse complement strand
CTTTGGCGATTCCCTCCCCACGACCATGGCGCATCATGCGGGCGCCGTCGTTTTCGGCGGCCCGATGAGCGTCAATGACGCCGACGACTACATCGCGCAGGAAACAGACTGGGTCGGCGTGCCTCTCGCTGAGGGCAAGCCACTGCTGGGAATTTGCCTCGGCGCGCAGATGATCGCGAAGTTTCTTGGCGCTACCGTGCGCCCTCATCCTGAGCGTCTGGCCGAGATCGGCTATCACCCTATCGCGCCGGTTTCAGACTGGGCCGCCGATTGGCCGACAACGGTCTACCAATGGCACTCCGAGGGATTTGATCTGCCAAGCAGCGCAACCGCGCTAGCCCGAGGCGATGTGTTTGAAAATCAGGCTTTCCAGTATGGAAGCGCTGTTGGCGTGCAGTTTCACCCGGAAATGACGCTCGCCATGATCAATCGCTGGACGGCGCAATCGCTTCACCGGTTTGACGGCCCGTGCGTGCAGCCGCGCAATGCGCAGATCGGCGCCCACTTGTGGCACGGCCCCAGCAAGGAACGGTGGCTGCCCGGGTTCATGCAATCATGGCTCGGATTAAAGGCCGAGGCCTAGAGTTCCGCAGCTATGTCCTGGAGCACGTCCAGCAGGCTTTCAACGCTCGCCTGCGCAGGGTCGATCTTGTCGGTTGCGAAGTAGCGCAGGAAAATCGCCCGCGTGCGTTCGTTCATGCCTTCATGCAATCCCATCGACCAGCCGGGGAAAAGCCGTTCCCTCACATCCGCGAACGACATGAGAAGCAACTTTTGATGCCGTGGATCGGCGGCGATGCGAATGAACGTGTGGCTCACATCGGTGCGCGAGCCTTCCAAAACCTGCACGAAATCCTCGCCATTGTAGTGGAGAATTCCGGTGAGCGTCGTTTTTGAGTTGTTTTTGTGGCAGGTGGAAATCAACTGCTGCATGTCGAGCGCCACAGCGGGGTTGCGCTGGCTAAAGTAAACCAACCGGCAAAGATTCATTTTTTTGATCCTGATATGAATGGATGGCCCGATTGAGCCTTTATGACGCCTTGATTATTTAACGGCGGGGTTCTTCAGCTCGACCGGCGGAGCGCCATACGAGCGGTCGTAGCGCCTCAGCGATGTAGGCTTCTTGGCGACCTTGTGCTCCAGCAATCTCGGCGGCGCCATGCTGCCCTTGAGATCGCGGCGCACCCGTGAAAGCTGGCGATCCGAGACGGCCTTCTCATCGTTTTTTTCGGCAATGCGACGACGCTGCCGCATGATTTCCTTTTGCAGGATGCTCACACGAAGGGTCGCCCGCTCGGCGTAGAGCCATCGCGCCACCAGAAATCCGATCATTGCGGACGAAATCGCGCTGAAGGCAACGCCAGCGATAAATTCTATGGGTAGGTCGATCATTGAATCCTCGGAAATGCTTATCGGACCACAAATTCCACGCGGCGGTTTTTGGCTTGGCCCAGAGACGTCGCATCCTGCGAGGCAGGGCGCGCGTTGCTGAAACCAACGGGCAAAAACTGCGAGTTTTCAAATCGCTGCGACTTCATGAAATTGATGGCGGCCTCGGCGCGTTGCCAACTGAGCTGCAGATTGCTGATCACTTCGCCGGTGTTATCGGTATGGCCCGCAACGTCGAATTTCGCCTCAGGGCAGCCGCGCGCCGCTTCTGCCAGACGCTTCAGCGGCTCCTGATATTGCGGGGCGACCGCGATGCCGGAGGGCGGAAAATACACAACTGTGTCTTTCGCCAGCAGGCGGAGATCGGAAAAGCAGCTTTTGGGCTCGTCGATGGGAGCGGCGGCGATTTTCAACTGAGAGAGCGCAGTAGCCACAGCCACGTCCGAGATATTGCCTTCAAGCGCGATGGCGGCGGGTGGATTGATTGACGCGGTGGTGTCGGCGGGGTTCTGCGCAAGGGCGGCCTCGATCCGGGGGCCATTCTCTAGACGAAGCACGTCTGCCTGTTTGACTTCCTCAGGTTCGACTTCCGCGCGGGTTTCAGGCACAGGGGCAGCCGATCCCGCGTTATCGGCATTCTCGCTCCGAGCGATTTGGGCGGGCAGAACCGGCGCTTCGTTGCGCGGCTCTGCCGCAACGGGTTGGATGGCAGGAGGCGGCGCGGCAACGATTTGCTGAGCAGGTTCGGGCGACATCGAGATTAACGCGCTTGGCGTGGAGAGGCTTTCCCACGGCCTAAAGTAGTAGCTGCCTACAATAGCCAGAGATAAAGCTGCTGTAAGCGACGCGATAATAAAAGTCGCTTTTGCCTTGAGTTGCTGGTCAGCTCTACGCAAGTCTTCGGCAATTCGGCCCAGAGGCACTTTTGAAGCGCGAGCTTCGATCTGGGCTTTTTGATATCTCTTCATCGACATTTCCATTACGCTGTACTGAATGACAAACGCGGATAAAGGCTTTAAGGTGGCGGTATAATTTGCATCGCCAATTAGGCGGAAACCACAAAAAACTCAAAGTACATTTCGTGTATTCTCTGCAACTGGCTTTGTATGCAGCGCAATTATTTCGATTATTTATCAGGCGAGTGGAAGCAATCGGCCGACGCAATCCTGGATTGCGCTCCCCTCCACAAGTAAAGCGACAGATTCGCCTTGAGCCATCCCCACTTACGACTTAGAACAGGGTTAACGCAACATCGCCAAGGAGCCGCCATGTCTCACGTCAGGACCGCAATCGTGACAGGGTCGACGAGCGGCATCGGGTTGGGGATCGCGGAGGCGTTCGCGGGCGCCGGCATGAATGTCATGCTCAACGGTTTTGGCGACGCCATTGTCATCGACGACATCAAGGCGCAACTCGCG
>JBGSLP010000339.1:0-10154 GCA_041740655.1 Alphaproteobacteria bacterium | reverse complement strand
CATCCCGAGCAGTGGATGTGGAGCAACCGGCGGTGGAGTTGAACGCCTCGCATTTTTATGCAATTTTTGGGTGCGGCGGATAGCCGAGGTCGCGTCGTTCAGGTCGGAATTGGCGTTATGGTTCGTCCAATGAAAGCGCTTCAGGCGGTAAGCCTGTTTCTGCTGGTTTTACTCGGCTCGCTGCCTCAGGCGCGCGCCGAGCGCGTCGCTCTTATCATCGCCAACTCCAACTACAAGCATATCTCGAATCTGGCCAATCCGAGAAACGACGCCGTCGCCATTTCGGGGCTGCTCCAGAAGATCGGCTTCGCCAGCGCCGCCATCACGGTGAAATACGATCTCGATTACAACGACATGCGACTCGCCATCCGTGATTTCAAACGGCGGACGGCGGGCGCAGAGGCGGCGCTGATCTATTTTGCCGGACACGGCCTCGGCGGCGAGGAAAACGTTCTGGTTCCCGTGGACGCGGAACTGAAATCGTGGGCGGAAATTCGCGACGAAACCATCAGCCAGCGCGCGTTGGAGGATGCGGTCAGTCTCGCGTCCGGCATAAAACTCGTTATTCTCGACGCCTGCCGGAACGATCCTTCACGCGGTAATATGACAGGCGTGCCGAAAACGCGCTCCATTGATCGAGGCCTGAGCCGGGTCGAGCCGGACGGCGGCATTCTCGTCGCCTACTCCGCCAAGCACGGGACGGTTGCGCAGGATGGCGCGCCCGGCGGCAATAGCCCGTTCGCGCGGGCGCTGGTCAAACATCTTGCGACGCCCGGCGAGGATATAAGGCTGGTTTTCGGCGGCGTGCGCGACGAGGTGATGCGCGCCACGAATAACCAGCAGGAGCCGTTTCTTTATGGATCGCTGGGCCAGAAACGGTTGATTCTCGCCGGTGCATCGGATCAGCAGTCGCCATCTCCCGTAGTCACTCCCCCGCTAAACGATGCCGGGCAGATATGGGGCGTCATCCAGAACACTGTAAGCCAAGCCGTGCTGGAGGATTTCATCCGCCGTTATGGCGATAGCGTGTTTGGCGGGTTCGCCCGAACGCGTCTCAAGGAATTGCACGAGCAGGAACAGCGCGAACTACAGACGCGCCTTGAGCCGCAGCGCGCCGCGAAAGAGCAGCCCGCGCCTGCTGAAACTTACTACGTGACGCAGGACGTCTCCTTCGACTTGCTCAACATGCGAACCGGCCCCGGCACCCAGTATCCGATTGTCACAGCAATACCGAAAGGCGCCACCGGCTTGCAGGTCGGGCGGTGCCAGACGCCTCAGGATGCGAGCAGCCGCTTTCCGTGGTGTCAGGTGAACTGGCAGGGCCAATCCGGATGGGTGTCGAGCTGCTGCATCCTGGGATCGCGAACAGGGCAGCGTCCACAATGATCCCTCGCATTGTTCTTGCCTGTTTCTGCATCGTGGCGCTCGGCTTGGCTCCGGCCCGGGCGGATTTGCCCGAGGGCTTCGTGCGCCTCAAGGATGTCGATGCAAGCATCATCCAGGATATTCGCTACAGCGGATCATATAATTTCACCGGGAAACCCGTGCCCGGATACGAGAAGCCGGAATGCATTTTGCGGCGCGAGGCGGCCGCGGCGCTGGCGGCGGCTCAAAAGGATATCAGCGCGAAAGGCTATGCGCTGAAGGTGTTCGACTGTTTCCGGCCCAAAAGCGCGACGCGCGCGTTCGTCGCATGGGCGGGCGATGGCGGCGCATCCGGCCTCGATCAGGAATTTCACCCCGGCAAAACCAAAGCGCAGCTTTTCAAGGAAGGGTATATCTCGGACGCGTCGAGCCACTCGCTGGGCGTTGCGGTTGACCTGACCATCGTTCGCCCGACGGATATCAAGGTCACGCGGGCGCGGGGCGGCGGCGCGTGCGATGGCCCGGCGGACATCCGGCCCATGGAATCCACCCTCGATTTCGGCACGACATTCGACTGCTTCAGCGACAAAAGCCATACGCAAAACGCCTCGATCTCGCAGCAGGCGCGCGAAAACCGGAAATTGCTGGTGGATGTGATGGCCAAGAACGGCTTCAAGAACTACCGTCGCGAGTGGTGGCATTTTCAGCTTGTGAAGGTTCCGGCGGGCGCGCAGCCAGCGGATTTTCCGGTCAAGTGATTGAGCGTAAGGGGCGTGATGGATTTCCGGATCGGACGGGCGCTGTGGATTGTCCTCGCAGCCATGTGCATTTCGCTCAATCCGGCCATGGCAGCGAACAGCGCCACGGTCTCTACGAAGAGCGGCGAGGTCAGCGGTATCGAGGAACGCGGCGTCATCGCCTTCAAGGGCATCCCCTTCGCCGCGCCTCCGGTGGGAGCGCTCCGCTGGCGAGAACCGCAACCCGCCGCTCGTTGGGACGGCTTGCTCAGGGCTGATAGATACGGCCCCGCCTGCATTCAGGCCCCCTACACGGAAAGCGACGTGAGTCTGGGCGACCCCGGGCCGCTGAGCGAGGATTGCCTCACCCTCAATGTCTGGACGCCAAAAGTCGAGCCGGGCGCGAAACTGCCCGTCATGGTCTGGATCTATGGCGGCGCGTTCGTCATCGGGGCGAGCGGTCTGGACATCACCGATGGAGGGCCGCTGGCGAAAAAAGGCGCCGTGGTTGTCTCGTTCAACTACCGCCTCGGCCAACTCGGCTTTTTTGCTCACCCGGCCCTTGAAAAGGCGGCCCCCCGCGGACCGGCGAATTTCGGCCTGCTGGACCAGATCGCAGCGTTGAGATGGGTCAAGGAGAACATCGCGCAGTTTGGCGGCGACCCCGGCAACGTAACGATTTTCGGCGAGTCGGCGGGCGGCAAAAGCGTGCTGACCCATTTCGCCTCGCCGCTATCGCGCGGGCTTTTCCACAAAGGCATCGCGCAAAGCTCATATATCCTCCCGGAAATGACGCGGGCGAAAGCCGTCGAGATGGGGACGCGCATCTCGGACGCGCTCGGACTTAAGGGAAAACGCGCGACTCTGGAGGCGCTGCGCGCGGTTCCGGCCGAAAAATTCGGCGCGCTCAAGGGTAAGGGGTTATCGACGGCCCCCGTGCCGATCAGCGGCGACAAGGTGCTGCCCCGCCCAATAGAGAGCGTTTTTGCGGACGGGCAGGAGGCGGGCCTGCCTCTCATGGTCGGCAGCACCAGCGATGACGGGAGCGTGGCGCTCGCGTTCGGCGTGAAGCCCGCCGATGTGCTCAAGAAAATCGCCGGTGCGGGCCTGCTGGTCAGGACGCTCTATCCGGGCGTTCAGGATGCCGACGAACGCGCCCGGCAGGTGACGCGCGATCTGGTTTTCACGATGCCCGTCCGCTGGATCGCCGACCGCCACGCCAAGCTGGCGCCCACATGGCGCTATTATTTCGATTACACGGCCGAAAAACTGCGTCCGAGCCGTCCGAACGGCGTGCCGCATGGCGGTGAAATCCTGTTCGTTATGAACACCGGGGACATCTACGACCGCACGAGGCCCTTATTCACCGATCAGGACAGGCGTTTCTCGCAGACCATCAGCGACTACTGGTTCAATTTCGCCCGCAGCAACGCGCCCTCAGCGGATGGCGGACCCCCTTGGCCAAACGATCGGGGACGTTTTGACCGCACCATGATTTTCGGAGAGACGATACGGGTCGAGGAGGACTTCATGAAGCGGAGGCTGAATTTCCTGATCGGGGTATCGAAAGTCACGAAAACGCTGGTCGGCGGGAGATGATCGCAGGGCGCGAGACGCAAAGCGCGAGCTTACCTGATCATTTAAACGTTGAACTGGCCACCGTTTCCTTGATCAGCGATTTGAATTCCGGATTGACATCCTTGCCGATGCCCCAGAACACAAGCTGGACCGACTTTTCGGGCAGTATCTGATAGGCGTTATAAAACACGAATGGCGTGCCCTGCAGCGTTGGGCGGTAGGTGATCGAGCGTAAACCGCGCCGCCCTTGCACGACTTTTTCAGTGGCGATTACGGGCACCTTTTTCGCGTCGGTCGCCGCCGCTCTCGCCGCGTTGGACAGGATCGCCGCCTGCAGCGTCTGGTATTTCATGCCGTGGGTCGACCCGTAAGGCTCGGCGATGACTCCAAAATAGTATTTCTGCGAGTGCGTATACATCAGGTTGAAGTTGCCCGAGGCCTGCGTTTTCGTCCACCCGAGCTTGGTCGCGCATACCTCCAGAGTATCCGCGCGGTCGCAGCCCGCCTCGTCGCCGCCCTCTTCCTCGTCGGCATAACGCCATGTGCCGTCACTGTCGAGAATGACCATACGTCCGTCGACGACGGAAGCGCCAACCTGATCGGCCCGGCTCGGTGCGGCGCCCAAAGCTGAGACCAGCGCCAGTGCTAGCGCGGCAATCAATGCTTTTGGATGATTTACCGCTGCGCTCATTTTCGCTATCCTGTTTGGGAACAGATATTTACGGGTCAGGGCTCGTGTCAAGCGCTGGGTTGCGATCGAAGAAGTCGAACGGCCGCAGCGAGACGCCATGGGTGAGCGTCGGCATCACAGGCCAATCCTCGGCGCGCACCACATGATGCATGCCGATTGTGTACCACGCCACGATATCGCGATCCTTGATCTCGCGGTTTTTGGCCGTCCATGCGGGCAGCCCCTGCCCCGGCGCGCTCTGCGTCGTGTATTTGCCCGCGGCATAAAGCTCGTCGGCGGCGCGCGGCGTCACCCACAGATCGTGATTGATGAAACCGGCGCGGCCAAGCGACACGTCGCCCTCGTCCATCATGCTCGGCGTGCTGTGACCGCCCACGATCTGGAAACTGGTCGCATATCCATGCGCATTCCGCTTTGTCGCGCTGACAAGTCGCGTCATGCGCGGCGCGGCGTGGCTATCATGCCCAGTCACGTCGGCCTCCCGCTGGGCGATGCGCGGCTCGCTCACCCACAAGGTTTTGCGCGGACTGCCCTTTAGCAGATCGACCTGCTTCATTTCGTCGAGGCTGACGCTGTTATCAGGGCCGTCCACATCGAAATCGAAGCGGAAGTTGAAATAGTGGCTATGATTGACCCCGATCACGTGGTCGGCGACATACCGCCCGTAAAGCTCGGGCTGCGTCTTGTCAGCGTTCGGACTGGCGGCATTCTTGTGCGGCGAGGTTTTCACGCCCAGAATGCCGGTCGCGCCGACATTCACGCGGATTTCGCCGTCCGTCTGAAACACCCAGTCGATGAGGTAATCGTAGTTGCCCGCAAGCGCGCTCATCCGGACGACGAGAACGCGCTTTTGACGACCCTCGTTCTCGTGCAGCCATGTTACATCGCCTGCGAACCGCTCGAAAATGCAAGCGACGCGCGTCTTGTCCCGTGGCTTGCCGTCGTCCTCGACAACGATCGCATTCATGTAGACAGCGTTGGCCGGGCAATGCACGCCTGGTTCAAGCGTGCCGGAAAGCCCACCGGCGGAATTCTCCCCCACATCCAGATGCACGCGCGACATCCAGGTCTTGCCCGGGTCCATGTAGGGCACGAAAATCTCGGACAAATGCCCCTCGTAAAGAATGGGACGGAGCTTGCCGCCGTCGTTCCATGTAACGGTGGAGAGCACCAGACCCGTGCGCTGGTCGCTGCGCAGGTGAAACCGCCAGCGATCCCACTCAACGATATTCCCCTCAAGTTTGAAGCCTGCGCCGGAGGGTTGCTGAACTGAAATCGGCGCGGGGAATGTGCGCAGGTTTGTCTGCGATTTCAGGTCGTAGTCGGCCGATTGCACGGGCGCGGGAGCGCCACCCTCGTCAATGATTTCAAGAATTTCCCGTGTATTGACGTCGACGATGATATTGAGGCCGTCGATCTCGCGCGGGGTCAGGTTGCGCCCCTCGCCGAGCTGCTGGCAGGATACGATGCCGATCCGGCGCCCGGCATACTCAGGCTCATTAAGGCCGCCGCGCGGGTTCACGTTGCACTGCACGAACTCCGGAAATTGAATGCCGCGCTTTTTTAGCGCTTCCTGAAATGCATCGCTTGCCTGCACGTCATAAAGCACCTCGTTGGAATACTCTTCCGCGAGCCATGGCGCCTGCGCACCGGAAACCTGCGCCCACGAAACGACCTTGCTGGTCGCCAGATCAACCGTCGCCTCGAACGTGTTGCTTCCCTCCTTGATGATCACCTCAGCGGCGCGACCGGTTTCGGCGGCGGTTTTACCCTCCCACACGAGGAGCTTGTTGGGCGCTTTGAGTGCGATCCGGGCGAATCGCGTGTCGTCGGTCATTTTGCCATCCTGCGCCAACGCCTTGAGCGCAGCCCAGTGTTCCTCCCATGACAGCGGGTCGAGCGGGTGGCTGGCAGGCGCCGCACGCAAAGGGATCGTCAGGATCATGGAGAGGGCCACCACTGCAGCCCATACGAAATTCGACATCGGTTTTCCCAGTTGGAGAGACTTCATAAAAACGTAAGCTCGCGCCGCTTTGGTTTGCATGCGGATTTTTTTATCTGTGCGTAAGCCTCAAAGGGTTGCCTCGTTTCGTGGTAACGTTCGCGCGAACAACGCGTATGTCAAACCGCTTGCCCATCACCGTTTATGTTTTTAAATGATTGCGCCGCCTCGGAAACGTCATGGATCGTGACACGCCATGCTGAAAATTTTGCCAAGCATCAAATTCGCGATTTCCTGTCTTGTTTTTATCGTGATTTTTTCTCATAGCGCCTTTGCGGAGCGCGTCGCGCTGATTATTGCAAACTCCAATTATCGCAGCCTTGGAGTCTTGTCGAACCCTAGAAACGACGCGGCCGAGATCGCCAAGCTGCTGGCCAAGGTAGGCTTTGCCGAAAACAACATCACGGTCAAACACGACCTCGGTTATAACGAGATGCGGTTGGCCATCCGCGACTTCAAGCGCCGCGCGGTGGGCGCTGAAGCCGCAGTGCTGTATTTTGCCGGTCACGGGCTTGGCGCAAGCGAGAACTTTCTGGTGCCCGTCGACGCTGAAATGAAATCCTGGCTGGAGTTGCGCGACGAAACCATCAGCCAGCGCGCGCTCGAAGATGCGGTCAGCCCGGCATCCGGCATCAAGCTAGTCATTCTCGACGCCTGCCGCAACGATCCCTCGCTCGGGCAGATGTCGGGCATTCCGAAAACGCGCTCGGTCGATCGCGGGCTTGGCCGGGTAGAGCCTGACGGGGGGATCTTGGTCGCCTATTCGGCGAAACACGGAACTGTCGCGCAGGACGGCCCGCCGGGCGGCAACAGCCCCTTCGCTCTGGCTCTCGTGAAGCATCTCGCGACGCCCGAGGATATACGCCTCGCATTCGGGGGCGTGCGCGACGAGGTGATGCGCGCGACGAGCAACCAGCAGGAGCCGTTTCTTTATGGCTCGCTCGGCCAGAAGCGGCTTGTTCTAGCGCCGGAAAGCGCGCCGCCGCCCCAGACCTTCACGCAGGCGCCGAGCATCGTCAATCCAAGCCTCACGCCAAGCTTCGGCGAGGCCGCACAGGCCTGGGCGATCATCCAGAACACCAACAGCCAGGCCGTGCTCGAGGACTTTATCGAACGGTTCGGATCGACCGTCTATGGCGGTTTCGCACGCGCCCGGCTGGCGGAACTGAGGCGCGAAGGCGCGCCCCGAGACACGAATCGCAGCGAAACTCCGCCGGCAAATGCCCAACCTGCCCAGCCGCAGCCAAGCTGCGACCGGTCGGAAAATGTCGCGGTCTGTCTAACGAAGCTGGGCTGGGTCAAAACCGCCACGCAGGGCGAGTTCGACCTGATGTATGTGCATTCGCAGAAATATTACTTCGGCATCATCGACGAACCGTATGGATCAAGCCACGGCGTCCAATACGAGACGCTCAAAAACGCGATCATCTCGAATGCGGCAAAGGCCGCTGTAGTCGAGCCCAAAAAAGTGCCGATCCTGAAATCGAAAGTAGCGTTGCGAAAAAACAAAAACCTGCGGTCCATCGCTTATGGGCCGATATTACAGGGCACGCCCTTCCTTTTCTATAACGCCTATCAGATTCACCCGAATTACTCGGTTCAGCTCATATTCTGGGGCATTGGCCGCGAGATCCCCGCAGATTTCACGAAACTGGTCGAGGATTCGCTCGACGAGATAACGTTCGACTGATTTTACAAAGCCCAATGGAGCAACAATGAAACGCATAGTCCTCAGAAGCGCAATGGTCGCCGCCACGCTCGCTTTTGCCGCCGCCACTCCGGCGCAGGCTGGCTCCTGCATCAAGAAAGGGGGCGGCGGTTGGGGCGTCACCAAAGGCCATGCCGAATTGAACGCGCTGGGCGCCATCAAGATGGTCACGGGCAACTGGCCGATCGTCACCGACCGCATTTCGACGCCAACCTACGCCTGCAAATCGGGCGCGACCGGTTGGAACTGCAAAGCCTACGCAACCGTCTGCAAGAAGGCGTGAGGCCCGAGCGGCAAAACTCCGCTATAGTGACCTGAACCACCACACTGGACCACACCAAACCGATCAGGATCGATATGGCTCACACGCGCACGCCCGCAAAGTTCTTCGCCCCGCTGGCCATCGGAGCGCCAGCGCCTTTCCGCGAAAAGCGGGTGCGCCTCGAACGCATGATCCATTTCGTGCCGCCGCATCTGGAGAAAATCCGCGCGAAAATCCCCGAGCTGATCAATCAGGTGGATGTGATCCTCGGCAATTTGGAAGACGCGATTGCGGCGAGCGACAAGGAAGCGGCCCGCGCCGGTTTCATCCAGATGGCGCAAGGCAACGATTTCGGGCAGACCGGCCTGTGGACGCGCATTAATTGCCTCAACAGCCCGTGGGCGCTGGACGATGTGACGGAAATCGTCGCGGCGGCGGGTAACAAGCTCGATGTGATCATGCTCCCGAAAGTCGAGGGGCCATGGGACGTGCATTACCTCGACCAGCTTCTGGCGCAACTTGAGGCGCGCCACAGCGTCAAGCGCCCGATCATGATCCACGCCATTCTGGAAACCGCTGAGGGCGTGAACAATGTCGAGGCCATCGCGGCCGCCAGCCCGCGCATGCATGGCATGAGCCTGGGGCCAGCCGATCTTGCGGCATCGCGCGGCATGAAAACCACGCGCGTTGGTGGCGGTCATCCGGGCTACGGCGTGCTGGGCGACGGCGACCGCACCGAGATGCGCACCTTCCACCAGCAGGACCTGTGGCACTATACGGTCGGCCGCATGGTGGACGCCTGCCAGGCATATGGACTGAAAGCGTTTTATGGCCCGTTCGGCGATTTCGTCGACCCTGCCGCGTGCGAGGCGCAGTTCCGCAATGCCTTTCTTCAAGGCTGCCTCGGCGCGTGGTCGCTGCACCCGACGCAGATCGACATCGCCAAGCGCGTGTTCAGCCCCGCCGCCGACGAGGTGGCCTTCGCCCGAAAGATCATCGCCGCAATGCCCGATGGCACCGGCGCGGTCATGATCGACGGCAAGATGCAGGATGACGCCACGTGGAAGCAGGCGAAAGTTATGGTCGATCTTGCAGCCCTCGTCGCAGCCAAGGACGGGGTGGACATTTAGCCCGCGCGAAGCAAACGTCATAACATGGTTGACATAAAGCCGATCGCACTGGAAATTCAGGTCGCAGACAAAGGGATGCGCGCCGGGCAATGGGTAAGATCAAGACAGCCAAATTTCAGCTCGGGCAGGTCGTCAAACACCGCTTTTACCCGTTTCGCGGCGTCATTTTCGACGTCGACCCGGAGTTCACCAACTCCGAAGACTGGTGGCTGTCGATCCCGGAGGAAATCCGCCCGGTCAAAACCCAGCCCTATTACCACCTACTGGCCGAGAACGCCGAAACGGAATACATCGCCTATGTTTCCGAGCAGAACCTGCTGCCCGACACCTCCGGCGAACCGCTGCGCCACCCGAAAGTCAACGAGATATTCGGCGGACTGGATGGCGCCTTTTACAAACTGCGCCGCAGCATCGACCATTAAGCCGTTCACCTCCGACGATCAACATTGGCGGTTTGCACCCAGTCACGCCGCCTTGCGAGTATCCATCGAGATGGCGGCCAATTGACTGACAAGGGCACGCACATCCTTCAGTCTGTCCCCCGCATCGGCCCAGTCGGCCTTGACCAGCAGCTTGTGATCCGGCTGTAGCCGGACAGTCGAGCGGTGCTCGCCGATGAATTTGAGCAAGCCGGGCGGGTTGGCGAAATGATTGCCACGGAAAGCGACAAGGCCGCCTTTC
>JBGSLP010000338.1:0-4452 GCA_041740655.1 Alphaproteobacteria bacterium | reverse complement strand
GCAGACTCTGCTGGAATTTCTCGTGAAAATCCCCGCCATGGTGATTGGCGTCTATTTTTTTGGGGTCATGGGCGCATTGATAGCGCGCCTCATATGCGGAGTGGGCGTCGCATTCACATCCATGGTTCTGGTGCGCCGCCTTATAGGCTTGCCTCTGACGGATCAACTGATTGCGCCATGGCGGCCAGCGGTCGCCTCGATCGCGATGGCTGCGTGCCTCTTGCCGGTGCTGCCGCTTCTGGCGAGCTTATCGAACAGCCTAACTCTCGCCCTCGGCGTTACGATCGCAGTCGGATTGGGGGCTGTGCTTTACACGGCATTCGTCTTTATTCTATGGCGCTTGAGCGGACGGCCTGAGGGCGCGGAAGAAATTATCGCCGCGAAAGCAATGGCGATAATCCGTCGCGTTCTCAAAAAATCCTCGTAAGCAGTTTATGCTGCGGCCGGTTTCGGAGCATCGCCGGAGAAAAGCGAATCCACCATCGTGTTCGCGAGTTCGAGTTCCGCAAGCAGGATTTAGTCTGCGCCGCACTCCACAAGGTGATCGCGTTCGCCTTCAAACCCCGCTCGCACGATGGTTTCGACGCCTGGATTGACCGACTTCACCTGCCTGACGATATACCCCGCGTCAAAAGCCTGAGGCACGGCGACGAGGACCGCGCGCGCTTTACGGATGCCCGCCGCGATCAGCACGTCGGTCCGATCCGCCGCGCCGAAGATCGACCGGTCGCCTGTCGCGTTCAGACTATCGATCCGGTCCGGATTGGGTTCGATGACCACGAACGGCACCCCCATCTTTCGCAGCTTTTCCACGATCTGCCGTCCAACGCGTCCATAGCCAACGACAATGACGTGATTGCTCATGTCATACGAAACCTGCGACGCCGGGTTATCGTTTGAAATCCGGTGGAACGCGACCCAATCGAGCCGCCTCTCATATTTTCGCAGGAGATAGAACAGCAGCGGGTTCAGCATGATCGAGAAGATCGCGCCGGCCAGGATCAGATCATGCGCCTCCTTAGGCAGCACATTCAGCGTCATGGCGAAGCCCGCCAGAATGAATGAAAATTCCCCGACCTGAGCGAGACTGATCGCAATCGTGGCGGCCGTCGCCGCCGAATATCCGAAAGCGAGAACAATCGCGAATGCCGCCACTGACTTGCCGATGAGGATAATGAACACGACGCCCGCTACCGGCAGCGGGTCCGTCAGCAATATCGCCGGATTGAACAGCATTCCAACGGATACGAAAAACAACACGGCGAACGCATCGCGCAGGGGCAACGAGCGCTCCGCCGCATTCTGACTGAGCGGCGACCCGGCCAGAACCATGCCCGCAAAAAACGCGCCGAGCGCGAAGGATGCGTTCGCCAGTTCTGCGGCAGCAAAGGCGATGCCGAGCGCAATGGCAAGCACCGCGAGCGTGAACAACTCGCGCGAGCCGGTCATCGCGACGCTATCCAGCAGCCGGGGGATGATGCGTGGCCCCGCAAAGATCATGACTGCAATAAAAATCGCGACTTTGAGGATCGTCAGGCCGAGGTTAGAGAAAACGTCGTTAGCGCTGGCGCCAGCCGCGAGCGTCGTAGGCGGGTCTCCCAAAAAAGTGGTCAGCGCCGGCAGCATGACGAGGGCGAGGATCATGATCAGGTCCTCGACGATCAGCCAGCCAACGGCGATCTGGCCGCGTTTAGTCTCCAGCAGGTTCTGCTGGCGACCGACAGACAAAGGCCGAAAACGATCCCCGCCGCCAGCGGCCAGCCCATCAACTGCCCGAAGCCGACCCCGAGCGCCGTCGCAAACGCAACCTGTCCGATAGCGCCGGGAAGCGATATCCATCGCACCTCAAGCAGCTTTTTGAATGAAAAATGAAGTCCGACCCCGAACATGAGCAGGATCACGCCGAGTTCCGCGAGTTGCTTCGACAGCGAAACGTCGGCGACGAAGCCGGGGGTGTACGGGCCGACCAAAATCCCCGCAACCATGTACCCGATGATCGGCGAGATCTTCAGACGATTGGCGATAGCGCCAAAAATGAACGCCAGCACGAAAGCCGCTACGAACGTGGTGATGAGCGGCGCATCATGCGGCATGGCGAACCCTTTCAGAGCGGCATTCTGACAAAAAATAGCTGTTTAGCGGGGGCGATTGCATAGACTTGCAACACCCTAACGTATGATTTTTTAAGTTTGCGACAACCGCGCGGGCGATGAATAAAGTTTCGAAAGACTATCGCGAACGCTCGAAAATCCTTTGCGCGACTGAAATCCGTCGGTCTCAGCCGCAGCACGGCCAACAAACTTGACGGCGTATCGATTCTCATTGCGCTTCTAATTCCCAGCCTGATTGAGGCCACCGCGCGAAGTGTGGATAGCCGTTGAAGTTATCGTCTGCTTCGCGCGGCAGCTCTGTTGCAGGCGCGGATCAGAGCTATGGGTGTCCAGGATAGCCTTCCGCAGGCGGCAATCAGTCCAATATTTCACTGATAGCTTTTTGTATTGCCTGAGTTGAAGGCGTGTCATCAGAATGTAGGATTACTAAAACTTCCTCAGCTCGAGTGAAAGCGACATAAAGGAGATTTTTAGAACTAAAAAAGTCATATTCAGAGGGGTCAAGATCACACCAAATACATATAACAGCCCTAAATTGAAGACCGGCACATCTTGTCGAAGGAATTATTTTTACTCCGCTTGTTTTCAGTGTTACGTTTCTTGCTGACGAGCTCAGCCAAACTGGCGCCTTTAACTTATTTAATTCATCAATTAAAACTTGTATAACGCCATCTGATGGTTCTCGGGGATAAATTATTGCAATATCACTCGGCCTTAATTTTTGCCGTTGACCACTAATGATCACACCGCCTCTTAGCCAAGTTTCAATTAAGGCAGCTGCATACTTTGCTTCTTCACCTCGGCTTCTCAATTTTACTATTTCAGGGGCGCGGCCTCTCCGGGAAGTGTTGATGGAGTTTGCGGGTGAATTAATCATTTGCTCATCCGCTACTTCTGCAGATGGGGGAGCAGCAAGCGTTTCAGATACCTTTATAATTTCTGCTGTGTTTCTGTAATTTTTATTAAGTTGTTTGGTGCGCCCAGAGACATGTAAATCGGCATCTATCCAACGCCAACTGCGCTTTTTGTTAAAAAAATTCTGCGTTCCATCACCAACCACAAGTAAATTTGCTTTTTTGGGATCGCTGTGATTTAAATTCAAAACAGCACATTTTACCCAGCCTTGTGCTGCATATTGCACTTCATCAATAGATATAGATTGATATTTTTCATAAAATCCTTGATTTTTTTCAAAATGATCAAGAAGTCTTTGCGCATGAAATTCTATATCTTCGTTTTTGACAATTTTTATACCATTTTTGTAAGCCCAACCATGAAATGTAAAAACGTCTATGTTTTTAAAATCTGAAAACTTACTTTCTAAATCCTCTTTTAACAACTTATTATAGCACAAAACTAAGTGACGCTCGTTGCTATTCCGTTCTGCGAACCATTTTACTCTAGCAGCCAATATGACTGTCTTGCCAGAACCTACTACGCCATAAACTAGTCGGTGACCATCTCCCATCGCGTACGCAATTTGCTCCTGCTGTACATCTAACACTGCTAAGTCATTGATCTGACTACCGGGATGGATAATGGCCCGAATTGCGTCTAGCTGGCTACCGGACATGCGCTCAATCGGCCAGACCGGAGAGAACAAGCTCTTTAAAGCCAATACAAGCTCTCTGCCAGCCAGGTTTCTCAGTTCCTGTAGCTCGTCTTTTGTGACGTTGGTTGGATTAGGGAAAACACCTGGGAACCGATCCTCAAATTCTTCTCGGTTAACATTGCAAAAGGCTGCTATATAGGCGAATGGAAAAACAAATCTACCCTTATAACTTCCATCTTCCGCCACCAAAAACTTTGAAAAATGAGATTTTTTGCACCTTTCCATTAGTAGATGCATGTAATCACGCGCCTGCCGCTGCGGGTGCTTATTCTTACCGAAAGCGCTGTGCGTATAATTTTGACTATCTGCATGCGTGATATCGCTGATCGGCCAGCCTTTGGCTTCAATGACCAAAACTCCAACTTCGGGGAAAATGACAATAAAATCAGCTTGGCTACGCCCCGAAATTGCAGCCTCGTGATAAACAAGGCAATCGTCCGGTAACTTCTTTAAAATCTGAGCGATTTTGTCTTCGCAGCCCTTTAGGCTAGATAAAATGCCGTCCGGAATAAATGTCGCCATCGCAACGCGCCCTGTTAGGCTGTTATTCTTCCTACAAAAAACTGTATGGATCAATATCGACTTGCGCCATGACGCTGCCCTTCGCGGGTGGGGCTTCGTCCAGCCATAGGCGCATGTAGGCCTGCAAGTCGGCCTCGGGGGCGGCTTTCACCAGGAAGCGGAAGCGGTGGCGGCCTCGGATGATGGCGATGGGCGCCTCCGCCGGGC
>JBGSLP010000337.1:0-3739 GCA_041740655.1 Alphaproteobacteria bacterium | reverse complement strand
GCGATGTATCAATATGACGCCTTTGACGCGCGGTTCGTCCGGGAACGGGTGGCTCAGTTCCGCGGCCAGGTCGAGCGACGGCTGACGGGCGCGCTGTCGGAGGAGGAATTTCGCCCTCTGCGCCTCATGAACGGGCTTTACCTTCAACTCCACGCCTACATGCTGCGCGTCGCCATTCCCTACGGCACGCTGTCGTCGCTGCAAATGCGCCAACTCGGCATGATCGCGGATAAATACGACCGGGGATACGGACACTTCACCACGCGCCAGAACATCCAATATAACTGGCCGCTGCTGAAGGACGTGCCGGATATTCTGGACGATCTCGCCGATGTCGAAATGCACGCCATCCAGACCTCGGGCAACTGCATTCGTAACGTCACCGCCGACCCTTATTCCGGCGTCGCCGCCGACGAGGTGTCCGACCCGCGCCCGTTTGCCGAACTGCTGCGGCAATGGTCGAGCGCGCACCCCGAGTTTTCATTTCTGCCGCGTAAATTCAAGATCGCCGTTACCGGCGCGCCGAACGACCGCGCGGTGATTAAATTCCACGACATCGGCCTGCGCATCGTGCGCAATGCGAGCGGCGAGCGCGGCTGCGAGGTCTGGGCTGGCGGCGGCCTCGGACGCACGCCGATGATCGGCGTCAAGGTCGCTGATTTCGTGGGCGAGGAGGATTTGCTCGCGTACGTCGAGGCGATCATGCGCGTCTATAACTCCGAGGGACGCCGCGACAACAAATACAAAGCCCGGATCAAAATCCTGGTGCACGAGACCGGCGCTGATGAGTTCCGGCAGGCGGTCGAGACCGAATATGCGCGTATCGACCGTTCCTCCATGCCGCCGGTCGCGCAGGAACTTGCCCGCATCGAGGCCTTTTTCGTGCCCCCGCCTTACGAGGTTTTCGACCACGCCTCCAAAGCGCTCGAAGGCGCGATGCTGGCCGAGCCGGATTTCGCTCGCTGGGTGCGCGTGAATACACGTGTGCACAAGGCGCCCGGGTATGCCATCGCGCTGATTTCCCTGAAACCGACCGGCAAGGCGCCGGGCGATGCGACGGGCGACGAAATGCGCGCCATGGCCGATATCGCCGACGCGCACAGCCTGTCGGAACTGCGCGTCACGGCCGAGCAGAACATCGTCCTCCCTTATGTGAAAAAGCACGAGCTTTTCGCCGTCTGGCAAAAGCTGAAGGCCGCTGGCCTCGCGTCATCGAACGCCGAACTCATTTCGGACGTGGTCGCGTGCCCCGGCCTCGATTACTGCGCTCTCGCGACCGCGCGCTCGATCCCCATCGCGCAGGAAATCAGCGAGCGCTTCGCCGACGCCGCCATGCAGGAAACCATCGGGCCGATCCGCATCAAGATTTCCGGCTGCATCAACGCCTGCGGCCATCATCATGTGGGCGATATCGGCATTCTGGGGCTGGAGAAAACCGGCGCCGAAGCTTATCAGATCACGCTCGGCGGCGACCCGACCGACACGGCGGCGATCGGCGAGCGCTCCGGCCCCGGCTTTCCGGCGGAGGGCGTGACCGACGCGATCGAGCGGCTCATCCACTTCTACCTGCAAAAGCGCGAGGGCGGCGAAACCTTCAAGCAAACCTATCACCGCCTCGGCCATGACGTCATGAAGGGCGCGCTCTATGCCTCTCATTAAGGATGGCGGCTTCACGACGGACGACTGGCGCGTGCTGGCCGATGGCGAAACGGCGGCGCCGGGGGAGAAGGCCATCGCGCCGCTGAAGCGCTTTCTGGAGGAGGGCGACGCGCTCGGCGCGAATGCGGTGGAAATCCCGAATAACGCCTCGCCGGAGAGTCTGCAGCCGCTGTTCGACAAGGTGATGATGATTGTCATTCCCTTCCCCGGCTTCAACGACGGACGGGGATTTTCGCTCGGCAAGCGCCTGCGCCGCCTAGGATTTCGCGGCGAGTTGCGCGCCAAGGGCCACGTCATACCCGATCAATACGCCTACGCCCTCGCCTGCGGCTTCGACACCGTGGAAATCTCTGACGCGCTAGCTGCGCGCCAGCCCGAGGCGCACTGGCGCGAGGCTATCGCCTCGATGAGCGTCGGTTACCAGCCCGGCTACCCCGGCCCGCAAAACATCCTGCTCGCCCGCTGGTCCGCCCGCCAGACCTGATCGCTCAAAGCACCCTGTGCAGCACGTCTCCGACGAGATAGGCGACGCCTGCCGCTGCGAGGCCGATCAGCATCGTTTCCATGCCCGCCCGCCACCATGCCTTCGGCGACCATTTCGAGCGGATTGAGCCAATGGCGAAAAACGTTGCGGCGGTCATTGCGGCGGCAAGCCACGCGGCATGGGGCAAGCCCAGCACGAACGGCGTCACCGGCACCATGCCGCACAGCACGAACGCGGCGAACGTGGCGATGGCCGAATGCGTGGCCGAGCGGTTGACGGGCGGCAGGCCGTGCTCCTCTGCCATCATGGTCGCGATCCAGCGTTCGCGCTCGGCGGTGATGACGTTCACCGCGCGGTCGAGATCGCGCCCGGCAAAGCCCTTGGCCTCGAAAATCTGCCGCACCTCCTCGCGCTCGCCTTCCGGATGCGCATCGAGATGCCGTTCCTCCATAGAGCGCACATGCTCGTATTCCTCGATCTCGGTGCGCGTGCCGAAGTAGTTGGCCGCCGCCATGGACAGGCCGTCTGCAAGAATGTTGGCGACGCCGAGGATGAGCACGTAGCGGCTTTCCAGATCGGCGCCGATCGCGCCCGCCACGATGGCGAACGTGGTGATGGCGCCGTCAATGCCGCCATAGACCCAGTCTCGGATATAGCTCGCGCGCGGCCCCGTCGCGAGTCGCTGGGCGATATGCTCGGGATGATGCGAATGTTCGAGCTGGGTCATAACCACGTTCTGCCACGCCGACGGCCTGCGGTAAACCTGTACGGCGCGTCTATCTCATCAGCATGGGGAACGTAACAGCGATGGCCCATGCGAACGCTGCGGCATTGGCAATGCCGCCGACAAGCGGACTGCGCGTTCGGCTATAGGTCCACCCGCTCATCAACCCGTAGACGACGAAGAAAATCAGGATGACGGGGATAATCAGAATGAGGAAAAACAGCTTCTCAAAGTTGAGCGCCACTGCAATCCCCAGAGACACGAGAAAGCAGAGCTTGGTCACGGCGTAAGCGCCCCATCGCGCGCCCGCCCCGCGCGTCAGCCACTCATCGGCCAGAAAATACAGAAGCGTTCCCGCCAACACGGCAGCGATCAGACCGACCCGTTCAGGGATAGGCCAGAACGAGGTGATGTAACGATCAATGGGCAGGCCGAACGCGAGAATGCTGTACGCCGCCACAAGGCACGCGCCGATGGCGAGGCTTCCATAATTAAGGCGCGGGGCTTGGGCTTGGCCGACGCCCGGGTTGTTGCGTGCGACAAGCCAGAGGCCCGCCGCCGTCAGCAGGCCATACAGCGCGAAATGCACGGTGATGTAGTCGCCGAGCAGGATCGGCAGAAATTCGGTCGGCGCTTTCCACAAGATCAGCGGCGTCAGCACGGCGGGCGCGATGGCGACCGGCAGCAGCTTGCTCCACTGCAGGCCAGCGCCTTGCGGAGTTGGAGAAACCTGCGGCAGCAGCTTTGAGAGCGGCCACGCCAGCAGCAATATCCCGAAAAAGAGCAGCCCCAGCCAGGCGCCGCGCGCATCGACCTCCCCGGCCGCCGACCTCGCGAAAACGGCGTTCAGCCAGTCGCGCGCCTCGGTCATG
>JBGSLP010000336.1:0-4771 GCA_041740655.1 Alphaproteobacteria bacterium | reverse complement strand
GCGCCCTGACGATGGCGGCGCGCGAGCGGGCCGAGCGGGCGTTCCAGATTTTTGGCGCAGCGGAAACAGAAAAATTCCGCGATGACGTGGCTGCTACCAAACGCCTGTCCGCCATCGAGGCGAGCGACATGGCGCGGATGAAGCAGCTGGTCATGAAAGTCGCCAAGCGCCTAGCGGTGAAACATTCGCGGCGGCGCAAGCGCACTCAGCGCGGACTGCTGGATGTGCGCCGCACAATGCGGGCCAATGCCGGCGTCGACGGTGTCCCGTTCAACGTGATCTGGCGGCAGAAGAAAAAGGACCGGCCCAAGATACTCGTTATTTGCGACGTGTCCGGCTCGGTCGCGCTCTACGTGCGCTTCCTGTTGCTGCTGCTCTACTCGATGAAGGAAGCCATTCCGGACCTGAACGCATTTGCGTTTTCATACCGGCTGAAGGCTGTGGACGACATTCTGGAAACCATGGAGTTCGATGCGGCCATCAAGAAGATCCTGCGCGAAATCGGCCTTGGCTCGACGAGCTATGGCCAGGCCTTCTCTGACTTCAAGATGGAACACGAAAACAAGATCGACCGGCGTACGACGATTATCATCCTCGGGGACGGACGCTCCAACTATGGTGACCCGCGGATTGATCTGTTCCGCGACTTTGCCAGCCGCGCGAAGCGGGTAATCTGGCTTAATCCAGAAGGCCGGTCACTCTGGGGTACGGGTGACAGCGTCATTCCGCGCTACGAACCCTTCTGTGCACAGATGAGCCACGTAGCGACGCTGAAAGACCTCGAAAAGGCGATCGACGAAGTGCTGACCGCCTATTCGTAATGCCTAGTTGAGTCCCATCTCGTCGCGGTAGCGGCGGCGCAGCAGATCGATTGGCGCCAGGTCACGCTTGTCTGTTTCATAGTGCCAGTAGGTCCAGCCATTGCAGGCGGGTGCTTGCTGCACATGCGCGCCGAGACGGTGGATCGAGCCAGACATGGCGCCCGTGGTCAGCGAGCCATCGACACGGATCCGGGCTTGGTGACGGCGTTGCGGGCTGAACAGCCGGTCGCCGGGTTTCAGCCAGCCGGTATCTATCAGGGCGCCAAAGGGCACGCGCGCAAGCGACTTCTTGCTGCGCTCGGTCTCGAGCGTTTCCATGTCCATTGGCTCGATGGATTTGAGCCGCGCGCGCGACAGGCGCACATAGGCGTCCTCGCGTTCGAGACCGATATAGTTGCGGCCGAGACGTTTCGCAGCGGCGGCGGTTGTGCCGGTGCCGGAGAAGGGATCGAGCACCAGGTCTCCCGGATTGGTCGAGGCGAGAAGCACGCGGTGGAGGAGCGATTCCGGCTTCTGGGTGGGGTGCGCCTTGCGGCCCGCCTCATCCTTAAGGCGCTCACCGCCGGTGCAGAGCGGGATGATCCAATCGGAGCGCATCTGCTTGTCTTCGTTGAATGTCTTGAGGGCGTCATAGTTGAAAGTGACGCGCGAATCGCGGGTTTTGCCGGCCCAGATCAGCGTCTCATGAGCGTTCTGGAATCGGGTGCCCTTGAAATTCGGCATCGGATTGGTCTTCAGCCAGATCACGTCATTCTGAATCCAGAAACCCTGGTCCTGCAACACCGTCCCGACACGGAAAATGTTGTGATAGGATCCGATCACCCATATGGCGCCATCGTCCTTCAGGACGCGCTGGCATTCGGCGAGCCATTGGTGCGTGAACAGATCATAATCGTCGAAGCTGGCAAACTTGTCCCACTCGTCATCGACGCCGTCGACGACGGACTGGTCCGGGCGGGTCAGCCCGCCGCCGAGCTGCAGGTTGTATGGGGGGTCAGCAAACACGAGATCGACCGACTTGTCGGGAATCCGCGACAGGAGTTCGATACAGTCACCTTGCGCTATCGTATTCTTCTGGATGGTCATTCCGGGGGCCCCGCTGAAATCTACGTGCCCCGGAATCTCTGGGTTGTGCCGGTTACTACGGCGTTACGGAAAAGCGAACGAAAGGTTACTGGATGCAACGCTCGCCTGTTGGCGCCTCTACAGTTCCAGCAGGAATTGGCCGCCAGACGTCTCGCGCGGGCGAAAGAGATCGGTGCGCAGCGCCGGCCTCTGACTGCTCAGTCCATTACGGGCCGCCGCCTTCTGGAACCGCTGTGAAATCAGGTTCGCCATCGGTCCGCGTCCTCGGCCGCGCTGGAACCATTCTGCATCATAATCCTTTCCGCCGCGCATCTCACGGGTGAGGTTGATGACGCGCGCGGCCCGGTCCGGCACATGCTGCGCGAGCCATTCGTGGAACAGGTCCTTTATTTCGTAGGGCAGCCTTAATACGACATAGCCTGCTCCCGTGGCTCCATGATCGGCGGCGGCTTCAAGAAGCAGCTCGATCTCGTGATCGTTCAGCCCGGGGATGATCGGCGCCGTCATCACGGAAACCGGAATGCTGGCTTGCGACAGCGCGCGCACCGTTTCCAGGCGGCGCGCCGGCGTTGCTGCGCGAGGCTCCATCTTGCGGGCGAGATTGCGGTCCAGCGTCGTGATCGACACGCCAACCCGTACGATACCCTTCTCCGCCATCGGCGCGAGCAGGTCGATATCCCTCTGGATTAGTGCCGACTTTGTCAGCAGACTGACGGGATGGTTGTACGCCGAAAGGATTTCCAGAAGGCGCCGCGTCAGGCGCTGCTCTCGCTCCACAGGCTGGTAGGCATCGGTGTTCATGCCGAGGGCAATGGGCTTGGGAACGTATGACGGCCGCGACAATTCCTTTACCAGCAGTTCTGGCGCGTTCGCCTTGCGGAATAACCGGCTTTCGAAATCAAGACCCGCCGAGAGGCCCGCCCAGGCGTGGGTTGGCCGGGCGAAACAATAGATGCAGCCATGCTCGCAGCCCCGATAAGGATTGACCGTTCTGTCAAAACTTATGTCGGGTGAATTGTTGAAGGTGATGATCGTCTTGGCCGTGTCGTCCATCAGGATCGTCTCGAGCGGCGCGGCGTCGTCTTCGATCGTGCTCCAGCCATCATCGAACGGGTTGTGGGTCTGGCGCTCGAAGCGCCCGGTCTGGTTCGAAATGGCGCCTCGTCCCCGATGCTCGAAGCGCTCGGCAGTTTCTGCCGCTTCGATAAGCGTGACGCGTCCCGAGGGTTTCAGTTTCTGTCCCGTTCTCATGACCCGAAAGAAGCCACAGAGAAAAGAACAAAGCAAGTACACGTGTTGAGGCTTTTGGGGAATTCAGCCCTTTCGCCGAGCCCACTGTCTCCAGTCGGCGAGTTCGTCTATGTCAATCAGTTTGTCGAGGAGGCCGATACGACTGCGCGGCGGCAGGCGGCTCCAGACGTCTTCCATTGCGTGCGGTCCGGACCAGCGTACATCATTGAATGGGGCTTTCGTCTGCGGTCCTTTGTGGAGGCCGAACAGCCAGAAGCCACCATCCCTCGCAGGACCGAAGACGGCGTCGTTCCGCCTTAGTGCCGAGACGGCCTGCTTGAGGCGGGCGGGGCTAACGTCCGGCGTATCAGTACCGATGAATAGAACGGGGCCAGGCGGCGCCTCGCTGAACCCAAGGCCAAGACGCCGGGTCAGGTCGCCTTCTCTCTGCGGCTTCAGATCGAAACCCCGAAAGACACCCTGCCCACTCGTTTGGCCGGCGATGACATCTGGCGACACATAGACGATCACCCGGCACCCGCTCGCCCGCGCGGCTCTCAGCGTCCGGGCAAGCGTAAAGCTCGCGATCCGGCGCGCCGCTGTCTTGCCCATTCCTTTGGCGAGGCGCGTTTTTGACAGGCCAATCCTCGGCGGCTTTGCGAAGACAAGGAGGGTCGCAGGTCGCATGTGCACAAGGCCTTTGATTTGCCGGAAAGAAGGACAAGACTGATCGACACCTTTTGGAAATGCAAGGAAATCAAATCGTTATGAAGCCGCACTTCTTCGTGACCTCGATCTTGGCCTTGTCGGTTCTCAGTGCCTGTTTCATGTCCGCCGAGCCGCGAATCGAAGCCGGCATGCTGCTGGCGCAGGGGCCCGTGGCGTTTTGCACGCCGGACGAGCCGCCCTGCAAGATTGGTTACCCCTCGGATGATGGGTACATCATCGCGTCGGAAGACGAAGGTGAGGAAGACCTGCGCATGCGCTTTGAAGCGCTGACCGAAGCAGGCGGCGTGCCGATCTATCTGGGCGAGGTAGAACTGAGCGACGGCGACGACTCGGCGTGGAGCTATATTGTTGCGCGTCCGACCAACGCATCGATTGATGGCGCGCCGCAATACGAGATTGCGATGCCGTCCTGTAGCGACCTGGACAAGGCGCGCGACGACCAGTTTGGCATCGTGAGGACCGATGCCTATTCGTGCACGGTGACGGACCTTGGCGGGCTACGGGAATTTCTGATCACGGACTATGCTGAGAAATTCGCCGACCCTGACTGGTGGGCAGACGAGAATTAGCGATAATGTTTCGACAGCGTTTCGAGACTCGTTCCCATCAGAAAGCGAGTCAATAGCCATGCATTTGACCAGGCCCGCTTGCGCCAGCCATCGCGCTCGTACTTTGCGGCTGACGTGCGCGCCTCGGCGTCAAGGATGACCAGACGCTTCTTCGATATCGCGCGCACGATCGTCACGTCTTCCATCAACGGCACATCCGCATAGCCGCCCACTTCGGCGTAAAGCGCGCGCGAGATCAGTAAGCCTTGATCGCCGTACGGCAGGCCGAACCAGCGGGCGCGGCGGTTGGCGCGCGCCTCAAGCCAGCGCGCTTCAGACGCGTCGGAGCGATACTTC
>JBGSLP010000335.1:0-11473 GCA_041740655.1 Alphaproteobacteria bacterium | reverse complement strand
CATCTCGGTCGAGAGACGCGGTCTGGGTGTATGAATCGTAATATTTGGCGGAGAGGGTGGGATTTGAACCCACGGTACGTTTGCACGCACTCCGGTTTTCGAGACCGGCCTATTCAGCCACTCTAGCACCTCTCCGGATCGGTATGTAATACCGCGATTTTCGGCGCAGTCAAAGCGCCTATTGGGCGGCGGCTGCGGTCGACAGCGCTTCGCCCGCCATCAGCCGACGCAAAAGCGCGATAACCGCTGCGCTGTCCCATTCAGCCGTGCCCGCTAGCCGCGCTATCTCGCGCCCCTCCTTGTCGATAATGAGCGTGGTTGGCAGGCCGGCTGCCTTCAGCTTGAAACCCGCTTCACCGGAATCGTCGATGAACAGCGGCAGGTTTTTCATGTCCCCGCCCTCCAGAAACTTGCGCGGCGCATCGGGCCCGGTGCGGTCGAGACTGAGAGCGACGACTGCCAAATCCGCGCCGCCCAGCGTGGCCTGCAACCTGTCCAGAGTGGGCATTTCTACCTTGCAAGGCGCGCACCAAGTCGCCCACAGATTGACCACTACGATTTTGCCTCGCCAGTCCTTAAGGGACACATCTTTGCCCTCGCCGTCCTGAAAGGGCACGTCCGGCAGTACGCGAGGCTCCTTCAGCACGACAAGTTTGGGGATGTCGGCGTGCGGCGCCGAATCCTGAGGGGGGTTCGCAACGCTTTCGCGGCGCGGCGCGTCTGGGAGCGTGGTCGGGGCCAGCAACAGACGAGTGGCGGCAAAACCGGCGGCGAGCGACCCGGCGATCAGGAAAATGATTGCGAACAACTTCGTATTTTGTTTCATCTGACTTGAGTATCCCGCGCACTTTGGCGCCTGACAGCAGGATTGCGAATGACCAGCACGATGTGGGGCGGGCGTTTCGGCGCGGCGCCCAGCGCCATCATGGAGGAAATTAATGCCTCCATCGGTTTCGACAAGCGTCTTTACGCCGCCGACATCTGTGGCTCAAAAGCGCATGTGGCGATGCTCGGCGCGATGGGGGTCATTACGCAAGAGGATGCCGACAAGATCGCGGCGGGTCTGGACGCGGTGCTGGCCGAGATCGAGGCGGGCAAATTCGAGTTTTCCCGCGCGCTTGAGGATATCCACCTCAACATCGAGTCGCGGCTGAAGGCGCTCATCGGCGATGCGGCCGGTCGCCTTCACACCGCGCGCTCCCGCAATGATCAGGTTGCGACCGACATGCGGCTTTATATGCGGGATGCGGTCGATCATCTGGATGGGCAGTTGCTGGCGCTGCAGCGCGCGCTGGCCGAGAAAGCCTTAGCGCATGCGGGCGCGATCATGCCCGGCTATACCCATCTGCAGACCGCGCAACCCGTCACCTTCGGCCATCACCTGCTCGCCTATGTTGAAATGATCGGGCGAGACCGTAGCCGTTTCGCCGACGCGCGCAGGCGGATGAACGAAAATCCGCTCGGCGCTGCGGCTCTGGCGGGCACGTCGTTCCCCATCGACCGCCATATGACAGCGGCGGCGCTTGGCTTCGATGCGCCGATGGCCAATTCGCTTGACGCCGTTTCTGCCCGCGATTTCGTGCTGGAGACGCTTGCCGCCGCCTCGATCTCGATCATGCATCTCTCGCGGCTGGCGGAGGAAATCGTCATCTGGTGCTCTGCAGAATTCAAATTCATCCACCTATCGGACGCCTTCACCACCGGCTCCTCGATCATGCCGCAAAAGCGCAATCCGGACGCCGCCGAGCTGGTGCGCGCCAAGCCCGGGCGTATTTACGGCGCGCTTCAGGCGCTGCTTGTGGTCATGAAAGGGCTGCCGCTCGCTTATTCGAAGGATATGCAGGAGGATAAAGAGCTGACGTTCGACGCGCTCGACAATCTCTCGCTCGCCATCGCCGCAATGACCGGCATGGTCGGCGACATGCAGCCTAACGTCGCCAAAATGCGCGAGAGCGCCGCAAAGGGATTTTCCACGGCGACAGACATTGCCGACTGGCTCGTGCGCATGCTGGCGATGCCGTTTCGCGACGCGCATCACGTCACCGGGCGCATTGTCAAAATTGCGGAAGATCGTGGGCTGATGCTGGACGCGCTGTCCTTGCCCGACATGCAGAGCGTCGAGCCGCGCATCACGCAGGAGATTTTCACCGTCCTCAGCGTTGAGGCGTCCGCCGCCAGCCGCCGAAGCTTTGGGGGCACAGCCCCGGAAAATGTGAAAGCTGCTGCGGAAATCTGGCTGAAGCGGCTGGAAGTGAACACAGTTTCCAGCTAACACTGATTGCAGGTTGGGGCCTTTGGGTGAAAACGCATGCCTGTTCTCTTGAAGACATTGACTGTATGGAGCGCAATCCGCGCCATTCTGGCCGTCTCGGTGCTCTCGCTCGCATTGACCGGATGCGGGAAAAAGGGCACGCTCGAATCTCCATCTTCCGAAGTGAAATCCGAGGAAAAGACTGCGGAGGGCGAAAAAGGCAAGAAGAACAAAGAAAAGACTGCGTCGACGGTCGGCAAGGAAAAGGAAAACAAGCCGAGCCAATGGCCGACAGGACCGCATAAGCCGTTTATCCTCGACAGCTTGCTCTAGTAGCCGCTCGGCCAATTTGGCTGAAGTTTTATGCACCACTTTCAATATCGCGACGGCGTGCTGCACGCCGAGGACGTCAGTTTGGACCGCATCGCGGCTGAACTTGGCACGCCATTCTATTGCTATTCGACAGCCACTCTTGAGCGCCATTTCCGCGTTTTCGACGAGGCGTTCAAAGGCGTCGATCATCTCGCCTGTTTTGCGCTGAAAGCAAATTCCAACCTTGCCGTGCTCAGAACGCTGGCGCGCATGGGCGCCGGTATGGACGTGGTCTCCGAGGGCGAGTTGCGCCGGGCTCTTGCCGCTGGCGTCAATCCGGAACGGATCGTGTTCTCCGGGGTCGGCAAAACCCGAGCCGAGATGGCGCTGGCCCTGAGCCACCGGATTTTCGGCTTTAACGTCGAGTCGGAACCCGAGTTGCGCGCGCTCTCGGAAGTCGCCCGGTCGCTGGACTGCACGGCCCGGATCGCGCTTCGCGTCAACCCCGACGTCGATGCAAAAACCCATCACAAAATTTCGACCGGCAAGGCCGAGCATAAATTCGGCGTGCCATACGCCGACGCGCCCGCGCTCTACCGTCTCGCTGCCAGCCTGCCCAACATCGAAGCCGCTGGCGTGCACATGCATATCGGCAGCCAGATCACCGATCTTGCGCCCTTCGCCGATGCATTCGCGCGCATCGCCGATCTCACATCGCGGCTTCGCGCCGATGGCCACAAAATTACGTTCGTCAACCTTGGCGGCGGCCTGGGCGTGCCTTATCGCGGCGTTGAGGATGAGCCTCCCCTTCCCTCCGCTTACGCCGAAGTTGTGAAGCGGGCGACGCAAGGCCTGAACTGCAAGCTCGTTTTCGAGCCCGGACGGATGATCGCCGGGAACGCCGGGGTACTCGTCGCCCGCGTCATTTATGTCAAGCAGTCGGGAACAAAGCGCTTCGTTATCGTGGACGCCGCGATGAACGACCTTATCCGCCCGACGCTTTACGACGCCTACCACGCGATCTGGCCCATCTCCGAGGAGCGCGCCGGCGAACAGCAGGTCGTGCAGGATATCGTCGGGCCTGTCTGCGAGACCGGGGATTTTCTGGCGAAGGATCGCCCCTCACCTGCATTTCGCGAGGGCGACCTCATGGCGTTCATGACGGCGGGCGCTTACGGAGCGGTGCAGGCGTCCACATATAATAGTCGCTTGCTCGTGCCCGAGGTGCTGGTGCGCGGCTCTGATTATGCGACCGTCCGCCCTCGCCCCACCTACGAGCAAATGCTGGCTGCCGAACAGATGGCGCCATGGCTCAGGGAAAATTGATTCCCCACGCGCGCGAAAAGCGCCATACTTGCTGATAATTATCGTTTGAGTGACATTTTGGCGTCTTTGGTTCACGACGCCACGGACAGGAATGCATGATCCCCACGAAAACGCCGCCTCTCAATCCGCGCGCGGCCAGTACGGCGCTAGAGCGCAAGTTGCGGCACGCAAAGCGCATGATCTTTCTCGGACGGCTTTGGCTTGCCCTGTGGCCGCCTATCGCCGTCGCGCTCGTATTCCTGACGGTCTCGCTGTTCGGGCTTTGGCCAAACCTTGATCGGACGACGCATCTGGGCGCGCTGGCTGCGTTCGGTCTCGCGTTATTCGCATCGCTCTGGGCGCTTGTGCGGTTGCGGCTGCCTACCCGCGACGAGGCCGTCGCGCGCGTCGAGGCTATGACCGGCGTCAAGCACCGGCCTGTCACCTCTTTTAACGACACTTTTTCGATTGGCGGCGACGCCGCATCGCAAGACCTATGGGCAGCACACAAGGAGCGCCTGACGCGGTCATTCGACAAGTTGCGCGCAGGCTGGCCGGAAGCTCGCGTCGACCGGCGCGACCCGTTCGCATTGCGGGCTGTTCTGATCCTCGCGCTGGCGCTTGGCTTCATCATTCATGGCGGCGAAGTAAAAGAACGCGTCACCGCCGCCTTTACGATCCCTGCGTCCGCGCGGACTCTGGCGACGCGGATTGACGCGTGGATAACGCCTCCGGCCTATACCGCCAAGGCGCCCCTCATGATCGCGGATGGCATGCGCGCATTCACAAGCATGACAGAGTCCCGGCCTGAAGTGACAGCGCCGGAAAACAGCGAGCTTGTCGTGCGGATCAATCATCCGGACGCAACCGGCTTCACGACCCGCCTTGTCGACGGGGGGACGCCTGATGCGCCGCCGCTTGCGCCCGATCCGGTTTCAACCGCGACGCTTGCGGAGTTTCGCGCCAAGCTGGGGACCTCGACGACGCTCGAAATCGCGGACGGCGGCGCCGTAATCGCGCGGTGGAGGCTGAACATTCTTGATGACAGAGCGCCGTCCATTGCGGTGACGGAATCCGTGTCAGTCGCGGCGCGCGGCGCGATCCAGATCAAATATCACGTCGAGGACGATTACGGCGTCGCCTCGGCGAGAGCCTTGATCAAACAGGCAAATAACATCGGAGGCGAATTGGCGCCCGGCGCGCGCGGCGAAACACAGGGGCCGAAGCGCCTCGGCGAACCGCCTGTCATTCCGTTGCCGTTGCCTCGGGCGAGCCTCAAATCGGGGGGCGGGCAAACCTTCAAGGATCTGACTGCGCATCCATGGGCAGGTCTGCCAGTCGTCATGACAATGATTGCCGAAGATCAGGCTGGCCAGATTGGCGGCAGCGACGCGGGCACATTTATCCTGCCGGAGCGCGTGTTCAGGAAGCCGCTCGCCCGGGCGCTCATTGAGCAGCGCAAGGCTCTGGTCAATCGCCCGGACAGGCCGGAGCGGGTTCTAAAGGCGCTCGATGCGTTGACGACCGAGCCGGAGGGAGTATTCCCGGAGTTCAGTGTTTATCTCGGCGTGCGCAGCGTTTACTGGCGCTTGCGCAATGATGGCCAGTTGCCCGCTATAGAAAGCGCCGTCGCACAACTCTGGAGCATCGCGCTCAAAATCGAGGATGGCGATTTGCCCGAGGCGGAGCGCGAATTGCGCGAGGCCCAGGAGCGGCTCGCTAAGGCGCTGGATGAAAATGCGTCCGAGGAAGAAATCCAGAAGCTGATGAATGAGTTGCGTCAGGCTCTGGCCAAGTTCATGGACGCCATGCGCGAAAACAGTCAGAACGCGCAGCAGAACGAGCAGAATGGCCAGCAGCCGACGAAGCAGGTGACATCCAAAGAGCTGGAAAAAATGCTCAAGGATATCGAGGATCTGGCGAAAACCGGATCCCGCGACGCCGCGCGCCAGTTGTTGAGCGAACTTCAGCAGATGTTGGAGAATGCGCAGACCGGGCAGAACTCGCAGAACGCTCAGTCTCAGGAGATGATGAACCAGCTCGACGAGTTGAGCAATCTCATGGCGGAGCAGCAAAAGCTGTTGGAGGAAACCTACGAGGCCAAACGCCGGGCGGAAGGCGCTGAAAGCGGCGAGCAGGAGGGCCAGGAAGGTCAGAAGGGCCAACAAGGTCAGAAGGGTCAGCGCGGCCAGCAGGGCCGATCCGGACAACAGGGCCAGCAAGGTCAGTCCGGACAGCAGGGCGCATCGTTGCAGGAGTTGCGCGAACGGCAGGAGGCCTTACGCCAGCAACTCGACAAACTGCGCGAGGGCATGCAGGGCGTGAACCCTGACTCGCGGCAAAAGCTCGACGAAGCCGCCCGTTCGATGGAGGAAGCGGCCCAGTCTCTCCAGCAGGAGGACGCAGATAGCGCTGCAGGCCAGGAAGCGCGCGCTGTCGACAGCCTGCGCGAGGGCGCCAAGTCCATGGCGGAGCAGATGATGCAGTCGATGCAAGGGCAGCAGGGTCCCGGCGGACAGCAGGGCGGCAATGACCCCCGCGATCCGCTGGGTCGACCAAACCGCTCGCGCGGCGCGGACAACGGCGATAGCGTCAAGGTTCCAGATGAAATCGACATCCAGCGCGCTCGCGAGATCCTAGACGAGCTACGCCGTCGCCTTGGCGAGCGCTACCGTCCTGAAATGGAGCTGGAATATCTCGACCGGCTGATCAAGCGCTTCTAGCCGAATCGCTTGCGCTGGCGCAGCGTTGTTCTCTGGCCGTCAGGATCCGAATTGCAACTCAATGCCGCTGATGCTTTTCGGCGGTGATAGAAATTCGAGGGTGAACTCGGTTCTTGCGGCGGGCGCCAGCGGCTCCTTCACGATGATCGCAACCGTTTTCGCGATTTCAGCCGCCTGGTCATCGCGCACGCTGATGTGCAGCAAAGGCACGCGCAGGTCGCTCTCGGTCAGATTGATCACGTCGCCCCGCACTTCGAGGACAGACCGCCCGTTGCGCGTCAGCCATTCATACGTCACGTTTTCAAACCCGAGCGGCTCGCGCACGACCGGCATGCCGATCTGCTCGTAATAGGTGGCGGCGCCCGGCATCGCCTCCACGACATGCTCTGGAAACAGCACGATAGCGGCGAGCGCGCCGCTCATCACCGCGGCATAAGAACCCCATGCCGCGACAAGAGCCAATCCCCCACGCGGCCGGGCATCCACCTCTTCCGCCTGCTTGACGGGCATGCCGCCGCCAAAGTTCGTAAGCTCTTCCTCTTCGAGAGCCGTCGCCGCACGCTCACCGCGCCAGAAAGCGCTCAGTTTTTCTGCTGCGAGACGCTGGTTTTCGTCCTCCGCCTGTATAGTGTCGATAGCCTCGTCGGACTCTGCCGGGCCCGCCCCGGAGTTATCGTAGACGCCGTCGGCAACATCTGTCTCGACAGCCTCCGGCCTCATCGGGTCGCGGCTTTCGTATCCAGCCCGGTTGATCGCCCCGGCCAGTTCGGCGGCCCAGTTCGCTGTTTCCGCTGGCTCTTCGGCCTGCGCGGGGGCAAACGGCGCTATGGCCGAGCCACGAATGAAATCAACCGAGCGATCCTCGAACGCAAAATCCTCGCCGACGCCCTTTGCAGCCCAGGTTTGCGCCGAAGCCTCAGCAGCCTCCTGCGCGGCTGTCTCGGCTGCCTGTTGCTCAAGCTCCGCGGCCAGTTCGGATGCTGGTTCGAAGCCCGGATAAACGGCCTGCTGCGGCTCCTCAGGTTCGTCGGCGTAAGCCTGTTCTTCAGCTTTGGCGTCTGACTGATAGGCCGCCTGCTCATTATCATAGTTGGCATGAGTGGCCTCTGCAGGCTCCTCCTCCACCTCTTGCCGGGCTGGCTCTTCAGCAGCGGCATGGGCGGCGGGCGCTTCGTCTTGAGACGGCTCGGCCTCATACGGCTCCGGCGCCATTTCCTCCTGGGGCTCGGACTGGAAACGCCACACGGTTTGACATGCGGGACAACGCACCTGCTGGCCATCCTCGATCGTGAATTTGAGGCGATAGCGGGTTGCGCAGTTCGGGCATTGGATTATCGTCGACACCAGCGTTTGTCTCCCGGCTCTGTTTTTCGGGCCTTAACGGTCTTCGGCGCAAAGGTCTCGCCTTTGACCAAATCCATTGATACAAGATTGGGCCGGTTCGACAAAGCTTGTTTTACGGCAGCGGACGGCGCGCGGCATATAGCGGATCGAAGCAGGGGCAGTCGTTGATTCAGTTTGATAAAGTCGCTTTGCGGTATGGGCCAAATCAGCAGGATATTCTGACCGATATCAGTTTCGATCTGCAGCCCGGCTCGTTTCACTTCCTCACTGGCGCATCCGGCGCGGGCAAAACAACGCTTCTGCGCCTGCTTTTCCTGTCGTTGCGCCCAACGCGCGGCAACGCTTTCATGTTCGGCCGCAACGTCACCAAGCTGACGCTCGCCCAGCGCGCCGAAATGCGCCAGCGAATCGGAATCGTCTTTCAGGATTTCCTCCTGCTCGATCACTTGACCACCTGGGAGAATGTCGCGCTGCCTTTGCGCGTGCGCGGCGGCAAGCCGGCGGTTTCAGCGCATGATGTGACCGAACTCCTGAAATGGGTCGGGCTGAGCGACAAGATGATGGCTTATCCATCGGTTTTATCGGGCGGGGAGAAGCAGCGCGCCGCCATCGCCCGCGCGGTGGTCGGCCGTCCCGAAGTTCTCCTCGCCGACGAACCGACCGGAAACGTCGATCCGCAGATGGGCCGCAGGCTGCTGCGCCTGTTCATCGAGCTCAACCGCCTCGGCACCTCGATCGTGATCGCCACCCACGATTATCAGTTGATGTCGCAGTTTCCCGCCTTTCCAAGGCTGCAGCTCGAAAATGGCCGTCTCCACGTACACGAGAGATTCGATGGCTAACATATCCAGCGTCCAGTCTTTACCGGCCATTGTCGGCAAGGAGAAAGCGGCGGCACAACCGCCCCGTCAGGGTTTCGGCAAGACGCCGATCGTGCTGGCTGGCTCGGTCACCGGCCGATCGCTGACGATGGTCGTCGCGATCATGTGCTTTCTCGTTTGCCTCGTTGCAGGCGTCGTTTACATGATCCGGCAATCGGCGGATGCGTGGGTTCGCGACATCGACTCCGAAGTCACAATCCAGGTTCAACCGGTCGGCGATTCGGCCGCCATGGATCGGACGATGAATGAAATCGTCGCCTTCCTGAGTGAGCAGACGGGCGTCGGAAAGATCACCCCGATCGGGCGCGAAGAGATAAACAAGCTTATCAAGCCATGGCTTGGCCAGGTCGGCAGCCTTCCAGCCCTGCCCATGCCCCAGCTCATTGCGCTTGAGGTCGACCGAGATAACCCGCCGGATATCAGCGTTCTGGCCGCGGCTTTGTCGGCGAAGTTTCCAACCGCCAATCTCGACGACCACCGACGGTGGCGAAAGCAGATCAAGGCCATGACGGGCACTCTGGCGGTTGGCGGGCTGGCGATCATCATTCTCATGACGCTGGCGACAGCCGCCATCATCGTTGCCGCCGCCAGAAGCGCCATGGCGTCGAACAAGGAAATTATAGAAGTGCTGAACTTCGTGGGCGCGGAAGAAAAATTCATCATCAGCCAGTTCGAGCGGCATTTTCTCAAGCTCGGAATCAAGGCCGGCGTTGTGGGAGCATCGGCTGCGGCGTTGATCTTTTACGCCCTCCCCTATATTGGCGAGCTGTTTGGCGCGAACTCCGTCGCCGACGCCGAGGTTCGCCGCGTCATCGGTAGCGGGACATTGGACTTGCCCGGTTATGGAATCCTGCTGTTAATGGTAGGCGTTATCGCGGGGTTATGCCAGTTGACATCGCGAATTGGCGTGAGGCGTATTCTCGAAGCGCAGAATAAATGAGGCTGGCGCCGATTCGGGTCCGTCGATCCGACTCTCCTGGTGAGCGGCCTTAGAATGAGACAGATGGCAACGGTGACGAACGACAGCGGTACCGGCCGCAGCAAACTCCTCATTCTAGGCGCGGCAAAAGCGGCCGGAATTTTTGCTGGGCTGTTCGTGATCGGGTTTGTGCTCTTCGCGGCGGATATCGGACGGGAGAAGAGCGCCGCGTCGGAAAAGGCCGACGGCATCGTTGTGTTGACGGGTGGCGAGGCGCGGATCGCCGAGGCGATCAGACTCTTGTCTAGCAACTATGGAAAAAGGCTGCTGATATCCGGGGTCAATCCAGCAACCACGCGCCTGCAGCTCATCCAGCTCAATCCGAAGAACGAGCGGCTTTTCAAATGCTGCATTGATCTAGACAAAAACGCGGTGGACACGGTCGGCAATGCCGAGGAGACGGCCGAATGGGTGCGCCGACGCAGCTTCCGGTCACTCATCGTCGTCACCTCAAGCTATCACATGCCGCGCAGCCTGATCGAGCTGCGGCGCGAATTGCCGAACATAACCCTCATACCGCACGCCGTGACGCCGACAGATTTCGAAACCGAGCAATGGTGGAATCACCCGCCGACGCTGCGCATCCTTCTCTCCGAATATCTCAAGATGTATCCATCGCTTGTGCGTTACACAGCGTCACGTCTCTTCTCGGCGAACGCACCAGCTGGTGCGCAGGCTAGCGCCTGTCACAAATCTCAGGGCGCTCCATGTTGAGAGCGCGTTCGGTTCTCTTTCTCCTGGTGTTCTACATAAACACGGCGGTTTTTCTCATCGTCGGCAGCCCGCTGCTGTTCGGGCCGCGCAAATGGGCGATGGCGGGGCTGAAGGCGCATGGCCTTGCATCGGTCTGGTGGCTCAAGATGATCTGCGGCACGCGCATGACCGTGCGCGGCCTCGAAAAACTGCCCCCCGGCCCGGTGATCGTCGCCGCCAAGCATCAGGCCGCATGGGATACGTTCGCGCTGGTTCCGCTCATGCGCGACCCGGCGATGGTGATGAAAAACGAGCTGATGTCGATCCCGCTCTATGGCTGGTTTTCGCGCAAATTCGGCATGATTCCGGTCAGGCGGGAAACCGGCCCGGCGGCGCTGCGGACAATGTTACAGGACGCCAGAGACCGCGCGGCGGATGGTCGCGAAATCGTGATTTTTCCGGAGGGCACGCGCCGGGCGCCGGGCGCGCCGCCGCAGTATTTTTCAGGCGTCGGCATGCTTTACGACGCTCTTGCCGTGCCGTGCTTTCCGGTTGCGCTCAATTCAGGCCTGTACTGGCCGCGCCACTCAATCCTGCGATATCCGGGTGAAATCATCGTCGAGTTTCTCGACCCGCTCCCCGCAAAACTCCCCCGGCGGGAATTCCTGGCCCGGCTGGAAACTGACATCGAAACGGCGACTCTGCGGCTTCAGCGCGAAGCGCTATCCAGCGCGAACCCCCCGCCAGCACCTGCAATCCAGCCGGAATCCGCTTCGCTCGAAGCGCAGTCAGGCAACGCCTAAGCCCGGGTGCGTCCAGAGCCCGTCGCGCGATTTTTCATGCCGCAGACGGGCAAAGCTGTGCGCCTCAAGCGTTGTGAAAAACGCCGTCGCCACGCACGCGGCCTTGCGCCCCTTCGAGATGATCGTGCGGCCATCCCACGCCTCGGCGCCGCGACGCCGCACGGAAACGCCGATCTCGCGAT